>JAHIGH010000117.1 GCA_018900295.1 Patescibacteria group bacterium
AAAGCCGAGTAATATCTGCGCGAAGTAAAAAACAAAAGTGCCTGGATTGAGGAGCATTAATAACGCGTAAATTCCATAGCCTAAAATTCCAAGCGATGCGGCCTTGGCAGGATTTATTTTGTGAATCCAAAAATTTGTCGCGATAGTGCTTAACGCAATGGTCGCGTAAATAAGTAAATAAACCCATCCTACGCTTATTACAGAAAGACCGATAGAAACCAAATAAAGCGGGAAGTAAAGTGAAAAAAGTTTGTAGCCAAACATGAGTAGAAAATGAATGACTGAAGCATTGAAAGTTGTTTTTTCCATAAAATAATTATAGCGTATATTGGTGTAGTACGTTATGCTTTTTTGATCAAGCGGAATAATAAGTATACTATAGCGGTAAAAAAGATAATATTGAGAACAATATTATTGCCGACATATTGATTGATGTATTCACCGACGCTTCCTATTATTTTCGCAAAACCATCGCTTTTTGTCATAGAGAATTTTCCCTGCGCGTTTAGTATGAGGGTTAATAGACCTGTCGCGAAAAAGAGAGCGGCAGCAATAAGATTGTTAAAAAAAACTGCAATTGATTTACCAAAAAACGTTATTGTGGTCACTCTTTTACGTAAAAAGCGGAATTTGGGTATTTTACCGGAAATGAGAAGAGAGATAATCAATAGAGGTGTTACCATTCCCAGCACATACATGCCGCCGATTGCCATCGCTCCAAAAAAATTGGGAGACAAAAAGGCAAAGCTAAGAACGCCAATCAAAACAGGGGCACAACACGCGCTTGTAATACCTGAGAAAATACCAAGCGTAAATACAGAGAGGACATCAATTTTTTTTTCGGGATTTATACCTGGGAGACGCGGCATGGGTGGCTTTATATTGAGAAGAGCGAAAACAGCTGCCAGAAGCATCACAAGCCCTCCTATATAGTAGATAATATCGTGGTAACGATAAAGGGCTTTTGAGACAAGCTGCACGCCTAGAACTGCGGGCAAAAGAACTACAAATATCCCTAATCCAAAAACAAGAGTCATAAGAAGCACCTTTTCTTTTTCTTTAAAAACACTGCCTAAATATGAGGGAAGTAAAAAAGTAATGCAGCAAGGGGCGAAAAGAGCGACCATGCCGGCTACGAAGGCAGCTATGAGTGAAGTATTAAAAACTATTTGCTCCATAGTTATTAGTTTGCAGCCTTAAGCGCTGCAGCCTCCTCCGCTTTTTTGGACACCGGGCCATTCAACAATGGATGCTTCTCTTTGAATAACCGCATAACCCATAGCGCTTGAAAAGGTTTTTGATAATATTTCTTGCGGCGGAACTTTTGAATAGTCTTTTTCATTCTTTTCAAAATGATAGGCAATATCCCAATAGGTTTGTGGAAACCACATTGAATTAAATGCAAGGGCTGTTTTGTAAATATTATCCGTTGAATAATTTTGATATACTAACAACTCTACAAGTCCAAGCATTGCCATGCCATGATTACAGTCGGGGAAGGCGGTTGAATTTCCGCAGCAAGGCCTGTATATGCCTTTCGCTATTTCCTCAACGCGTTTTTGCTGCTTATCGCTCAAGGGAAGATATGAAAATTTACTATAATAAGTCATGGGATCTTCCTTGCCAAGCGCGTATCCTCCTGTTGAGGCAAATTGGGAAGGATCGCCGCCTTGCTGCATTTCTCCCGACTCAAGCAATTTGTTTTTATTCGCGAGTCCGAGTCCCCATAAAACATCCAGCCAGAAGCGGGAATTTTCTTTTGTCAATTCAATTTTTTGTTTACTTCCATCAAGATATTTTTTATATTCCTTAGGCAACGTGTCTGCTCCTGAAATTACTTTAGCGAGTTTGGCTTCATCGATAACACCGTCTTTTACCATACGCTGCCCAAGGTCTTTCCATATGATCTTTAATTCATATCCATTTTGAGGAACCGCTTCTTCTTGTATTTGCGCGAGCGTTTTTTCTTTTCTAAGGAGTAATATATTATAAAGTTGCCCATCCGACCATTTATCTGCTACTACACCTATGAAAAAACCAATAAGAAGGTATAAAAAAAGAGTAAAAGGATAAAGAAGTTTATAAAAGTATATTTTTGGTATCTTTATTTTTTTCATTTGATAACATTGGCAGAAAAAGAGAACTCAATATAGGGATGATCGGGATCGTTGGTTTCAATGCTTACAATTCTTGAAATAGGACCTGCGCCTTGAGGACCATGGAAAGCCGGATCAAAGACAGCAATGATGCTGCCTTTTTCAGAAGGCTTGAGTTTGCCAATCCAATCCGACGAGCCGTACCCCTTCATCCCAAATTGCGGGCTTTTTTGGTTTTTGTATTCAAAATATACCTTGGTACAATGACAGGACGTCGCGAGATTGGCAATCGTTAATTCCTTAGTTCCGGTATTTTTAATGGGAAATGCGTATTTTACTACCCCACCTTTCAGCGGAATATTCCCGAATGAATAATCTAACTGCTTAGTCTCTGCTTTTGCTCCGGCTGTTTTTCCTAAAGACGCTTTTGAGGACGATCCGCCTGACATAAATACACCCACCCAAACAATCGCGATTGTAAAAATAATAATACCGATCAGAAATTTTTTATCCATAATAAAACATTGTTGTTCATTTTATCTTTGCCATATCCGAACTGAAGCGGGCAAATTCAAAAAATATAAAACTAAATAAAATTATCATGATGTACGGCGCGATGTCTGAAATGTAATTTTTTTTGCCCGGTTTGTAGTAGCGAAGCAATAAGGAATTGCTGACTACCGAGACAGAGCTGAGAGCCATAGCGAGACCGGCGAGTTCGGGTTTGAGCACTAATCCAATACCCATAAAGACGCGCGCGGCAATCGGTATGCCCATAACATTGTAAAAGAGCGCGAAGAACATATTCTGCTTGATCTTGCTCATAGTAGATTTCGATAAATCAATCGCGTTCACAACATCACGAAGATCGTTCTTGATGATTACAATTCCGCACGCTTCCATCGCGACGTCAGTACCTGAACCCATGGCGATTCCCAAATCAGCCTGAGCTAACGCAGGAGCGTCATTGATGCCATCCCCCACCATAGCAACTTTTTTGCCATCCTCCTGAAGTTTCTTCACTTCATTGGCTTTATCCTGCGGCAAAACCTGCGCAAGGACATTGGTTACTCCCACTTGTCTGGCAATCGCATTGGCTGTCCGCTCATTATCGCCGGTAATCATATAGACCTCTATTCCGCGTTTCTTTAGCAGTTCTACGGCTTCGCGTGATGTTTCCTTGACAGTGTCGGCAACGCCAATTATTCCCAAAATCTCGTCTTTTGTAGCAAGCGTCATGACGGTTTTGCCCTGCTCTTCAAGCCTGCTTATTTTGCGGCTATATTTTTCAATCGGAAGATTAAGTGCCTCTGTCATTAAGCGTGTATTGCCGAAATAATAGAGCTTTCCATCAATTTCACCCTGTACACCATGGCCCGGGATTGCCTTGAATCCTTGTACTTCCCGCAGGGTTATTCCTTCTTCTTTCGCGTAGGAGTATATTGCCTCTGCCAAGGGATGTTCTGATTGTTTTTCAAGGCTTGCTGCAATAGTCAATAATTCATCTTCATCAAGATCGGAAAAGCTTTGGTTATCTGTTACTTCGGGTTTGCCCTTTGTGATCGTTCCTGTTTTATCAAAAACAATTGTATTGATCTTGCATGCCTTCTCAAGCGGTTCTCCGCCTTTAATTAAAATTCCGTTTTCGGCGCCTGAACCGGTACCTACCATAATCGCGGTTGGAGTCGCCAAGCCAAGCGCGCACGGGCAGGCGATGACGATTACAGCCGTAAATGCCATTAGGGCAAAAGATAAAGCCGCGCCTAGCACAAAATACCAAACAACAAAGGTGGCAATTGCGAGCAGGATAACCGTCGGAACGAACTTTGCGGAAATCCTGTCAGCAAAAGCCTGAATCGGCGCCTTGGACCCTTGCGCGTCCTCAACAAGACGGATAATCTGAGAAAGGGTGGTCTCCGCTCCGACTTTGGTTGCCTGGAATTCAAAACTTCCAGTTTTATTAATAGTGCCGCCGATAACACTATCTTCAACCTGTTTTTCGACCGGCAAACTTTCCCCCGTGATCATGGATTCATCCACTGCCGAGGAGCCTTTAACTATGATACCGTCTACAGGCACTTTCTCACCAGGACGAACGAGTATAATATCCCCTTTTACAACCTGATCGATCGGAATATCAATTGTGACACCGTTTCGCAGAACGCGCGCTGTTTTGGCCTGGAGTCCCATCAGTTTTTTTATCGCGTCAGATGTTTTGCCTTTCGTCTTTGCTTCCAGCCATTTACCCAGAGTTACAAATGTGATAAGAAATGCTGCTGTTTCAAAATATAATTCCGGAATTTTTGCCCCATTTAAGCCAATTAAAGAGTTATTCGCGGCATAATATAAAATAAAGTTGACTAAACTGTAGAAAAAGGCAACGGATGTTCCAATAGCAATAAGGCTGTCCATATTGAATGTCCGCATGCGGAGCGCAGACCACATGCCTTTATAAAATCCTGCTCCAACCCAAAATTGAATTGGTATTGTCAAGGGAAGTGAGATGGCGCCTATTAGGGGGAAAAATATAGTTGCGCCGGGAAGCCAGGGGAAAAAATCAAGGAGCATGAAATAGAGCATTGGAAGGCTTAGAATAAGACTGAAAGCGAATTTCTTCCATTGATTTGAAATCTCCTGTTCTCTTTTCCGTTTTTCGAATTCGGTGTCCTTCGCGTCGATGAGGGAAGCGCTATAACCTGCTTTTTTTACCGCATTAATTAGGTCATCTTCTCCGGCTTGCCCCTCATCATACATAACAGTTGCTTTTTCTGCGGCAAAGTTAACGGAAGCTTCTTTCACTCCGGGAACTTTTTTAAGCGCTTTTTCAATAAGTCCGGCACAAGACGTACAATGCATGCCGGAAAGACCAAGCTGAATGCGCTTATTAGCACTGACTTCATTTTTTTTAGGGGTTATTTCTTCATTCAATTCACGTGTTTGATTTGCATTTAGCCCTTTGGGCTTATTTTCCTGTTCAAATACATTAAAGACGTTCATCGATTGAAGTAAACGCTGTATGTTGCTTGGTGTATTTAACGCTTGTTCTCCGGGCACTGAAAGCTTCGTGGTTTTGTTGTTTTCAACTTTTCCCTCAAAATAATATTTTCCATTTTCCTGTTCCAGAATTTTTCCCTCCGCAACTGTTATTGATTCAACAACTACTTTTACCGCCTGCCCTCTTTTATCAATTTTTATTATTGGGGCAGTAACGCTTTGAACGCCGGATAAGTGTTCTTTCGCGAATCCATTACCTTCAACATTGATTATTTTTGCTTCATATTCGCCTGCGCGATCTATAGCTTTAAGAATAGCCTCAGGTGAGCTTTTGGCAATATCAAGCATGACAGAGCCGATTCCTGTTTTGAAATCTATACGCGGATCTGATGCTCCGGCAATTTCCCCCAGCTCGTCCTTGATAAGCATCTCACAAGAACCACAGTGCATACCCTTGACTTGAAATGTAACTTTTTTCATAATTTATTTACTTTCTGTCATTCCTGCGTAGGCAGGAATCCAGTTCTTTAAATTCAAAATACAAAGCACTAAATTCCAAATAATATCAAAATATTAATTTCAAAAATTCACAACATTTTGTATTTATCATTTTGATATTTGAAATTATTTAGGATTTGTAATTTTGAATTTGCAATTTATAGAATCTTGAATTCCGTATCTTCCAGGACTTTCATTATTTCTTCCTTAGAAATATTCCTTTCCGCATCAATTTCTGTTCTTCCGTTTAACTCTACCTTTACTTCTTTAACTCCTTTTATCTTCATTATCCTTTTTGTAATTATTTTTTGGCATGCGCCGCATGTTAGTCCTGATATTTTTAAGGTTTGCATATTTTTAGTAGAGACATCTGTTCTATTCCGCTATTATCTCCCCTCTCGGTACGCCCATAGCGCAGGTTAGATAGTATTTCCCTTTTTTTGCTGTGAATGATAATACGGTTGTCTCGCCTTTCGTGAAAAATTGCGCTGAATTCGTTAAGCCCGGTATCATAACGCTTCCCATACAACCTGCACCGTCGTCTATTGCGTCAATTTCAAGCCGGGCGGGTTCGTCCGCTTTAACTCTGAATTGTTGAGGTTGTATATCATTATCAATAGTAAAAGTAGCTTTGAGAATTTGTGCATTTACCTTGCCCAGAGTAGGCGTAGGCGTTTGGACAACTTCCGTAGGAGTTGGTAGTGTTTTATTTTCTAGAATAGTTGATATTTTATCAGTGGGTAAGATAGTTGTAGGAGTAGGTTCATATGTCGCTTCAACAACATTAAACGAACCAGTATACATTCCCATGATGCAGGAAAATCTGATAGTTCCTATTTCTTCAGGGGTAAAGGTAATAATATTTTCACCTTGCGCTAATCCTTTTTTGACGCCAATTCCCGGCGCAACCAAGGCACTCGCGCAATTATTTGAGTCTTGAGAATCAATGATCCACTTTACAGGTATGCCTTTTTGAATCGTAAATTTATTGGGTGTATACCCATCTGTGGTTTGAGCCATTTTAACTATTTGCACACCGTCTTTAATTTCGGCATTCGGGTTTTTCTCCTGTGCATTTGCGGCAGTAGAGCTTGTGAATGATTGAGGAAAGCCTAAATTAAATCCTGTTAAATTAAATCCGTTTGAGATGTTGAAAACCGCGAGGAGTACAACAGCGATACCGGCGAACCTGAAGAAGTGCCTTGCAAAAGCGCCTTTGACAACCGATGTCAGGCCTCCAAGACCAAGTAGGCCCGGCGCGGTTCCGATGGCAAATGTTCCCATGGTTAACGCGCCAATAAGAGGACTACCCGAGCTTATTGCGTATAACTGCATCGCCTGTGTAAATCCGCAGGGAAGGAAAAAGGTAAGTGCTCCCATAAAAGCTGAATTCGTGTGACTATACTCCTTAGTGCTTTTTTGCTGAATACCAAGAAGCTTACTTATTTGTTTGGGCATAATTATTTTAAAGCGATTTAAACCCGGGACAACTTCGGTCAATTGAACTCCAAGAAGCAACATAACTAAGCCGACCGCGATCGTGAGTAACCCTAAAAATGAAGTTGACAATTGCAGAAAGGAACCAAGATATCCGATTGCTCCGCCTAGAATAGTATAAGAAGCAATTCTACCCAAGTTAAAGAAAATGTGTGGCTTGAATTTTTGCAGCGTTGTGGCTAATGGATGTTTCTCGGCAAATCTTGCCGATGCCCCCAGAACCAACCCGCCTACTATTGCCATACAGGTCGAGATTCCGGCTGTCAGGCCTATGAGAAAAACAACCGGAAGACTATTGTAGTTGCTTCCAGTTCTTGACCCAAGCTCAAAAACACCAAGTGCCTGAGCGAGTAGGAAAATAGCAAATAAGGCAAAAGCCGCCAGACCCAAGTCCAGATAGTCCTTGGGGTTGCGGGAGAAGAAATGCCCTTCATCTTTTCCTATACTGTAGCCGGCTTCTTCAATCGCGGATTTGATTAAAACAGAGTCTATTTGTCCGTCATGTGTGATCTCGGCTCTGCCTTTTCTGTAATTCACTTTGCAGCGTCGGACTCCCGGAATTTTGGTGACTTCTTCTTCGATCAATAATTCGCAGGAAGCACAGTGCATGCCTTTGATGTCGACTATTTTATCGTTCATATTTATAGAACTATGATATCATACCTGATTAAACATTAAGGAGTTATGAAGAAGATAAGGAGATTTATAGTCTTGTTCTTCTTAATAACAAGGCATTAAATACCACAATTATGGATGAGGCACTCATGAGAAGCGCAGCCCATTCGGGTCTTAATAATATTCCAAAACTAGGATAGAGAACACCCGCTGCTAAGGGAATGGCAAAAACATTGTATCCGGTTGCCCAAACGAGATTTTGAACCATTTTTGCATTTGTTTTCCGGCTTAATGAAATTGCTTTTACCACGTCCAACGGATTATTTTTCATCAGCACAATATCTGCCGATTCCACGGCTACATCTGTTCCGGCTCCAATAGCTATGCCAACGTGTGCTTGTGTAAGGCTGGGCGCGTCATTGACACCGTCTCCCACCATGGCTACGATATTTCCTTCCTTTTGCAGTTGTTTTATCTTATTAACTTTATCCTCCGGTAGCACCTGAGCAAAAACCGTATCCATATCAAGCTGTTTTCCAACTTCACCGGCTACGTCCAGGGTATCTCCTGTAAGCATTGCTGTCTTTATTCCCATATCGTGAAGCCTTTTAACGGCCTCTTTTGATTCTTCTCTAATAATATCCGCGAGAAGAATTATGCCGGCCAGTTGATTATCTACAGCCACGTAAACCGGTGTATTTCCGTTGTTTTCAGTTTTTGTAATGTCATCCCCTATTTCCATTTTTAATTCCTCCATCAGGGTTTTGTTACCAACGGTAATTTTTTTATCTTCAACTTTTCCAACTGCTCCTTTTCCGGGATATGATTTAAACTCTTTTATACCAGGTACTTCTAATTTTTTATTTTTGGCCTCATTGACAATTCCCCGGGCGATTGAATGCTGTGATTGAATCTCTACAGCCGCGGCTAAACGCAGTATGTCATCCTGAGTGAAATGAGAGGATAGAATGACATTTGTTACGCCAAACTCTCCTTTAGTCAACGTTCCTGTTTTATCAAAAACAACATAATTTATTTTTCTGGCAATCTCCAAGCCCTTCATGTCTTTTATTAAAATGCCGTTTTTAGCGCCAAGAGTAGAAGTAATAGTAGTAACTACAGGAATAGCCAAGCCCAATGCATGAGGGCAGGCGACAACGATAGCTGCTACAGCAACTGTCGCGGCGAAGACTGCGCCACGGGGGGAGACAAACATCCAGAAAGCAAAGGATGATAAACCGGCAACTACGGCAACATAAAACAAGACACCCGCAGCCTGATCAGCTAAATGCTGAACGTTAGGTTTTGAGGCCTGAGCTTCTCTTATCAACTTCATAATTTGGGAGATGGCTGTATCAGCTCCGGTTTTGGAAACTTCAACAGTTAGAGACCCATCCTGATTGATTGTTCCGCCGATTACTTTATCGCCTTTTTTCTTGTTAATCGGTCTTGATTCACCGGTAACCATTGATTCGTTTACAGAGCTTTCTCCGTCTATTACCAGTCCGTCCACCGGAATTTTTTCACCCGGCTTAACCAAAACTCTGTTACCTATTTTAAGTTCAGTGGTATTAATATCCATAATATTTCCATTTTGAATAAGATGCGCGGAGGGGGGAATAAGTTTGGCCAGTTCTGCCAGAGCGCCTGTTGCGCCCCTGACAGCCCGCATTTCCAGCCAATGACCTAATAGAAAAACAGAAATAAGAGTGGATATTTCCCAATAGAGAGATTCCCCCGGAAAAAGGAATGTCGCGGCAACCGAAAAGGCATAACCCACTGTTATGGCAAAAGCCACCAGAGTCATCATTCCCGGATTTTTTGAGGAAAGCTCGCCTTTGGCCCCTTTAAAAAAGGGCAGGCCTCCGTAAAAAAAGATAGATGTTCCGATTAGAAATAAAACCAGCTCGCGGCCGGGGAATGTGAGGCTTATATTCAACCACATCTGGATCATCGGGGAAAGGAGCATTGACAATAAAACTAAAGGTAAGGTAATAATAAAGCGCCTCTTAAAATCGTGTTCCATTGATGTATGATCCTCATGTCCAACGTGCTCTGAATTCATAGGAACAAGTTTCATTCCACACTTAGGACAATTACCAGGAGTATCCTGTATTACGTCAGGATCCATTGGACATGTATAGAAAATTTCTTGATTTTGATGGGTATTTTCTTTTGGAGTGTGAGAAGTATGTTGCATGGATTCCATTCCACCATGTGATTGCTCATCCATTTCGATCAAAGTCATCCCGCATTTAGGACATTTTCCCGGCTTGTCCGATTGTATTTCAGGATGCATTGGACAGGTATACATTTTCATAAGGTATTCATATATTTACTGGTGAATCCTCTTAAATAATCTTAGCAGTTCTTCGATTGTTTTATCTTTTTCGTTTTGGAACTGGTCAACAACATGCGTTTTTAAGTGCTTTTCAAAGATAAGCGCATCAAGGCTTTTGATGGAATTTTGAATAGCCAAACTCTGGTTGAGTAAATCTATGCAATACTCATCTTCCTCTATCATTTTGAGGAGACCATTAAGTTGCCCTTTGATAATATTAATTCGCTTTTTAGCTAATTCCTTGACATCTTTATTTTTGTTCATATATGATAATAATATATACCCTGGTGGGGTATGTGTCAAGATCTACTCTTTGTTTTAGGTTTCTGATAAACTAAATATATGATTGGATTCAAATATGGATATCTTATAGCCAATTTATTTTTTCTTGGTGTTTGGCTTTTTATCTTTTGGCGAGTCAAAAAAATCGCGAAAGTAAATGCTCATCATGAGCCTGATCGCCTCTTTTTTTTGGTCCTATTTCAGAGTTTTGGTACTTTGCTGATTATTGGAAACCGGAAATTGCTCTTCCCCTGGCAATCGGCGGAGTTGAGGATTTGCTATTTGGCTTCTTTATTGGCGGGATTAGCACTTTTGCGTACGAGTCGCTTTTTGTACGGGGTATTTGCAAATGCTAAGAGTGGTTTTATTTTGACGTCTTGAATTATTTATTATGAACTGACAAAAAAGAATTAGAACAGTAAAATTAAATAAAATAATTTAAATTTATATGGATAAAATAATCTGGCTTTCTGTTTTACCTCCGCTTTTAACGATCACTATTGCAATTTGGTCCAAAAAAATCATTCCTTCTCTTTTAATTGGATTACTTGTAGGGAGTTATTTTTTATATCCAACTGTCACTGGCGGTTCTGAAACCGCTGTGGATCAGATTGTAAAAACACTCAGTGATAAAGATAATTTACAGGTTCTTTTGTTTCTGTATTTATTCAGCGGCTTAGTCGCTCTTATAAAAAAATCAGGCGGTATAAAAGCTTTTTCTGACCTAGCAGAAAAATATATTAAAAGCAAGAAAGGCGTATTCTTTACTTTATGGGCTTTAATTCCTGTTACTTTTATTGACTGCGGCTTTAGGGTAGTTGGGGCAGGATCAATTACCCGTTCACTCGCCGAAAAGAATGGCATAGCTAAAGAACGGCTTGCATTTATGCTAAATAATACGGCAAGTCCTGTTGTAGAACTTATACCAATAGCCACTACTTATGTAGGTTTTAATATAGCTATTATTGGTCAGGGTTTAAGAAATGCCGGAATTTCGGAAAATAATTCCGCTTATTCTATTTGGCTTAAAGCAATTCCTTTAGAATTTTTCAGTATTGTGATAATTGGAGTAACCTTTCTTTCTATCTTTTTTCAGTTCTCAAAACCTGTTAAAAATATAAACGAATCTCATATTAAAAAGAGCGATGGCATGATGAATATGAATATAGAAAACAATAGGCCTGAATTAAAACCAAGGGTAATTAATCTTATTATTCCAATGTTATGCGTTGTCCTATTAAGTTTATTTTTCTTTTGGTTTTTTGGGAGAAGTAAATCTAATGATACTTCCATTATATCCGCAATAACTAATACGGAACCAAATAGAGCAATGCTTGTCGCTTTATTTATTTCAATAATTATATCCGCAATCTTTTATCTATTTCAAAGATATGACTTAAAAAAAATGACAACTGATTTTATATCGGGCGGGAATGAAATTATGACCACTTTAACTATTCTTATAATAGCCTGGTCATTGGCTTCCGTTTCGCAGGATTTGGGTTTGAGCAGTTTCATGCAGCAACAGTTAGGTAATTCCTTGCCTGCCTGGAGTGCTCCTGTTCTGCTTTTTTTGTTATCTTCCGCCGTAACTTATTTCATCGGTTCAGGATGGGGAGCCGCTTCATTGATTATACCATTCGCAATACCCCTTGCGGTCTCGATTAATTCAACTATCCCTCTTTGCGTTGCCGCAGTAATCACCGGAGGAACATTTGGAGATATTACTTCACCTGTCGCGGGAATGACCAATATGTCGTCTAATATAGCTCGCGCTGACCATGTAAAATATATTAAATATGCCAATCCTTATAATTTTATTTCGGCAGGTATTGCTGCAGTTTTATTTTTAATCACAGGATTTTTTTATAGGTGAGACTTAATGAAGCTAGGATATTTTTTAGTCCTCCTTACTTAGGGCACTTGATTAAGATCGCTTCGATTCTAAAATTGATGGGAAGGTTAGTATGCATAAGTATATTAGAGCATATTATACTCCTGAAAAAAAATCTAATATTTTACCTTTAAGACCAGTCAATTAAAAGATGTAATGGTTACCAGCTCTCGGCCTTATGGTCGGAGATTTATGTATAGAGTTGTTAATTACGTTTTTTCCCACTCATGAAGTCTTTTATCCAGTTTATATAATTTATATCTTGATGAAAAAGAGTTTTTGGCTAATCTTTGTTTATATTCCCATATTCTTTTTATTAAATTATTAACATAGTAACTATCGAACATCCAATGATTATTAACCTTTCTTTATTCATACATAAAATATAGAGCTTTACTATTTCGACCAGCGATTATATAACGAGACAATGCCATATACTGTCACCCAAGTAAGGCCTGATGCGCTCACCAAACCAAGAACTATATTTTCCAGATTTGGAGAGGATGTTGTTTTAGCTAATTCAAGATTTATGGTATGCGTCCAAGACTGAGCAATTAAAAAGAGTAAATCGGGCGCAATAAAGGATAAAAGAGCGCAGGCCGTAACCCATACTACCATTACTATTGCGACTGCATTTGCTAATATTATTGGTTTTAACATTTTTTTCACTTCCTCTCTTCTATTTTTATTGTTAAATTTGATAGGCTTGGCAGGAAAGGCGGGGTTTTATTTTTATATTCTTCATATTCCCCGCCAAAATTCTTACTCATCTCTTTTTCTTCAACACTCGCGAGCTTTTTGTACATAAAGACAAGAATAGGGAACATAATAAGGGTCGGGATTGTCGGCCATTGAAGCAGGAATCCAAACATAATAACGACAAATCCAACGTATTGCGGATGCCTTATATATGCATACAGTCCTGTTTTCGCGAGACTGTTTTTCTTTTGCGCTTTATATAACACATCCCACGCTGACGCCAGTAGCGAAAACCCCGCAATAATAAAAACGATACTCAAAATATGGAAAGAATCGAAATGGGGATCACCTTTCCATCCGAATAAGACCTCCCATAAGTGTCCGGAGTTATGTGAATAGAGATTCAGGTCTGGAAATTTAGAACTAAGCCACCCGGAAAGAAGATAAATAGTAAGTGGAAACCCATACATTTCTGTAAAGAGAGCGACAATAAAGGCAGAAAACGCGCCAAACGACCTCCAATCACGAATATTTTTAGGTTTTGTGAAGCTATATGCAAATATAATAAAGACGAGTGAATTTATTATCACCAACAGCCATAAATTATACGCCTGCTCATTCATATTTATTATTCTTATTCATTACACATTATCATCTTTTCATTAAGGAATCATGAAGAAGAAGAAGAAGAAGAAGCGTTTCAGTGCTTATGTCCGCCATTTTTCATCATAAAGATATGGAGTAAGGGACAAGCGAGTAGTATAGCGGCGAATAGAAGCGTACCAATTGGAACACTAAAGAAAAATGTGGCTATAAAAGCTATCGCCAGAAGTAATACACATATGGTTCCTATCTTCATAAATCGGGAATAAGATTTTTGCGCTTCTGTTTTAGCTTCAGTTTGATTTATTGTTGGCCCGTGACTTGACTGCATATATGTCTCCTGGGGAAAGTATACTAAATAAAGATTAATAAAACATGAAGATTCTATGCGAGAGTGTTAATACTTGGTAAAATGACAATAACCGTTGTTCCTTTTCCATCTATACTTTTCACTTTTATTTTACCTTTATGGCTGTGAATAATAGATTGTGTTATTGCCATGCCCAAGCCCGATCCAAACGTTTTGTCCGTTGACTCGCCGCGATAAAATCTTTCAAATATATGGGGCAAGTCTTTCTCTGTAATTCCCATTCCTGTATCATTCACTTGTATTTTTGCATGATGATGTTCTTTTTTTAATAAGATATGAATTTTTCCTTTTCGCGATGTGTATTTTACGGCGTTTTCCAGAATATTGAGAAACGCGCGGGCTAATTTATCTTTACTTCCGATACCGACAACATATACATTTGTATCAAATGTCTTTTCAATAGTAATTTCTTTTCTTTTTGCTAATTTATAAATAACTTCATAAACTTCTAAAAGAAGTTCCGACAGATTCACGGGTTTGGTTATATCATCCGCATTATTTGAATCCGACCAAGCAAGATCGAGAATGTTATTGAGTGTCTTCGATTGTCTTTGCGCGTCAATTAATGCTTCCTCCAGCGCTTCTTTATACTCTTCCTTTGTCCTGTTTTTTGAAAGCGCTACTTCTACGCCGCTTTGAAGTGTAGCTGACGGAGTTTTTAGTTCATGCGCAACATCGGTAATTAACTGACGTTCACGCTTAAAAGCGTCATCCAGCCTATCGAGTAAATTATTAAATGATCGCGCAAGTTCGCCAATCTCATTTTCTCCACCAATATTCTGAATTCTTTCACTTAGATTTTTACTTGAAATTAATTTAATACGTGATGACAAGTATGTCAGAGAACGCGTAATATAAAAAATAATGAAAAAACCAAGTACGGCTAATAGAATAAAAAGTAATATAAAATATTCCGTGCCATAAGGTACAGCCAGTATGTGGACAACTAGGTAGAAAAAAACCGACAGGATAATAAGGCTCCCTATATACCAGATAATAAGTAATATCCGCAAGCTTTTAAGTCTTTTCATTTTTATACTCCTTTTTCTCCGATTTTATATCCTACTCCGTGAATTGTGTGGATAAGTTTTTGCTTGTGTCCTCCGTCAATTTTTTTACGAAGTGTCGCGATAAAAACGTCAACAATATTGCTCATACCGTCAAAATTATAGTCCCATACATGTTCGAGGATCATGGTCCTGCTAACAACCTCCTGTTTATGATGCATGAGAAATTCTAAAACCGCAAGTTCTTTGGGAGTCAATCGGATTTGCTTGCCGGCTCTTATCACGCTATGCTTCAGAGGATCAACTTCCAGATCGGCTATTGAAAGTTGTGAAGAAGCGTGTTGTTTGCTTCTTCTAATCAGGGCATGAATGCGCGAGCGAAGTTCGAGAAAAGAAAAGGGCTTGGTCATGTAGTCATCTGCTCCTATATCAAGGCCTTTAATTTTGTCTTCCATCGTAATTTTCGCTGTTAACATGATAATCGGGGTTTTGATATTCTTTTTGCGAAGTTGCGAACAAATTTGCATGCCATCTACCTTGGAGAGGGTGAGATCGAGAATAATCAAGTCATATGCTTCGGACCGCGCGAGGAACAAGCCTTCTTCTCCATCAAAAGCCTGATCAACAGCAAATCCGTCCTCGACTAAGCCTTTTTTTATAACACTTGAAAGCCGGCGCTCGTCTTCAATAATTAGTACTCTCATGTGAATATATTATAACACGAAATATTAAGATTTTATGAAGAAAATATCTGTTAAAATATATAAATGTGGCAAGGGTTGATGTTAATTGCGATTATCTGCTTATCTGTCGGGAGATTGATGCAAAGAGGATTGTTAAGGGATGGAAAACATGATCCTGTTACTTATTCCATATATTTTCAATTTATTGTGCCCCTTATTATTTTACCTATCGCGCTTTTAAATAACTTCACTATGCCTCCCCTAAGCGTAATATGGCCGCAATTTATTCTTATGACCGTTCTTTATGGAACCGCTTCTGTTCTTTTTTATTTGGCGCTTAAACATACCCCAATCTCAGAAGTTATGGTTATCGGCGCGACCGGACCAATTTGGACGACCATCACAAGTATTTTGTTTCTTGGCGACAAAATTAGTTTTCTTAAAATCATAGGTGTTTTATTGGCAGTAATTGGTGTTGCTTTTGTTTTTTATCAGAAAGGCAGATTTAGGTTTCACAAGGGGCATTTTTACGCTTTTTTATCAATCTTATTTTTTGGAATAGGTCTGACAAATGACAGTTTTCTTTTGCGTTACTTTAATCAGATTACTTATTCCTTTCTCTATTATTTTTTCCCGGGTTTATTTATCACACTGATTTATCCAAAAAAAGTTCTGGAAATCAAAGGATTTATTCGCAAAAACGCAAGCTTTAGTTTTTTTCTTCCAGCATTTTTAGCAGCGATTGGTTCATTGCTTGTAAATACCAGTTTTCGGATTGGAGCTGAGGCATCCCAGGTCAGCACGATGATGCAGCTTAGCCCGATCTTCACAATAGCTGTGGCTGCGATTTTTTTGGGTGAGAGAGAGAATTTAATAAAAAAGATGGTTGGGGGAGTTATTGTTGTGACTGGGGTATTGATGATTTAATTCCTCTATTCTTGTGATTGTAATTTTTTTTCTGTAAGGAGATAAGTTTCTTTACGAAAATACTCTTTTACTTTTTCCCATGATACATCAATTAGCATTTTTGGCATTTCACTCTCTTGATCGGCATCCTCAAAATAATCCAAAGAACGCAAGATTGCATACATATGATCTTCAAGAACACCGTATTTTTTTTGGTAAAAATCAAGCATTTCCTCAACCGAATACTTTTTTGCAAGAAAATACGCGTCGATAAAATCCCGTTTTGTTCCCCTGTCTTCAATCGCATGTATTTTCATAGCAGTAATATCGGCAAGGCTTGCTAATTGAAGTCCTTCAAATGGTAGTGTATGCCCAAGTAGTGGATATTTGTAGTAGAAGATGCTTAATTTTGTCTCGCCGATTTTTCCCCATACAGTCCATTTTGCTGTGCCATCTTGGATAAATTCCGGCAGCAAGGCAAGCTTTGCAGATAATTCTATTTCATTAAATTCTTCTTGGGTAAAGAAATCGAGATCAACAGAGATTCTATGACCAATTTGAAGCGCCAAAGCAGTTCCTCCTGCGAGGTATGCTTTTTTTATTTCAGTAACACCTGAAACTAGCTGGATAGCCCGAAGTGTATCGGGAAGTAAGGTTTTTGTAAACATGGTACTTTCATTTTATCAATCCCAAGTATATCCGCCCAAAAATTACCTGTAGGCCGCGCTAAATCTCTTGTACCTATGACTACTTTTTTTATCTCGTCCTTACCGTATGTTCTTACTAACCAACGAATGTCGGAAAGATTTCCTCTGTCTAATACTCTTTTTATGATGAGAAAAGCGCTTTTTTCGATCTCTAATTCTTCAAATACTACATCCCAAAAATAGGGTCGTATAGATTCCGGAAGTTGTGTTTGTTTCTGTTGTTTCATACTTCCTATTATTGCATACTTTGACCTGTAAATCTACGTATATTTTCCAAAGTTATTTTAGGGGCTAGTTTCTCTGTCTTAGGAATGCGGGGATTTTTAAGCCACTCCCTAATTTAGTAAGCTAGCCTTAGTTTTAAATATGTCTCAATTATTAATTTATTAGCATTATACAATGTCCTTCCAATAATATGGTCTTCCCCACAATCTTGTAAGATAATATTGCAGCCAATGTCTTCCTCTATATGATAAATGTGCAATTCTATTTTTCAAGTGCAAATCAGATAAGTTACTCATTCCAATAACTTTTAATAAAACTATTGACTCTGGCATTAATTCGTATTTAGGTAAATAAAACTATTCAAAAAGTTCAACCAATTTATAGTGAGTTTTCTTACTTTCTAATTTCCCTAAAACAGCACCAATTACGCCTTCCTCCTTGCCTTTATCTAATAATCTTTTACGAAATTCGTCTTTCGTAATTATAACAACAAGATGAACTCCATCATCATCTTGAATATCACATGATTGAGTGAGCACCATAGCGCTTCCAGAGTATTCTTTATATTTAGCTTGCAGTGTAGTCCCTTGTATTATGGGTTTATGGGGAATATAGAAAGAACAGTTCTCAAATATATCTCCTTGGTATATTTTATTATCATTTGGTGGTGGTGCATACATTTTACTTTATAAACTTTTGTATAAGATACTTGACATATCCTTTATATCTTTTTCATTTATCTCATCTTTTGACTCCACCTCTTTAGATTGCTTAAATATCAATTCATCGAGTCTCTTATATTCAATATTTTGACCACCAATCTTAATTTCAGCTTCTTGAGAAAAGACTGAAGCATCAATTGTATCTTTACCATTTTTAACAGAATAATTGTAATTTGTGGTACTCATATTCACCCCCTTCCCCTTAGCTTTTTCCAATTATTGGATACATTTAGTATATTATATTTTCCTTCCATGGTACTAATATCATAATCTGAAATAAAAGCGTAGGAAAATGCATTACTATCAATTATACTTCTTTTTAGTGTGTATTTTCTTGAGGTGTTTGTACCTAAAAAGTTTTTAGGATTAAATTCTTTATCTAATTCAAGTTGTTTGCTGTATAAATTATAGATTTCATGTATAAGTTTTTCCTCATCTTCTTTTGCATCGACAATGATATTATCCAATTTTAAATCCTCCCTCGCCTCTCTTCTATTAATGTAATGATTATGAGCGAATAAGTCTTTTGTCATCTTTTCTTCAATCAATTTCATCCTTTCCTCAGTAAGTTTAATTTTATGTAATTTAAGCAGGCGATTTGTAAGACTACTAATTAATTTTTTGGTTCTATATATTGATCCCAGAAAAGTAGGTGGTATTTCTGTACCAAGCATTTTTATACATTCAACCAACTGTTCCTCTTTCTTAATTCCTATTTCTTTTGCAAAATCTATAAATCCAGCTACATCTTCGACTTGTATGTTTTTTTTAATTTTGTCTGAAATTTGTAGTTCTCCTGCAGGATCGACAGGGCTTAACAAGCTACTCGGCGTCATAATAATTTTATCAGCCCCTAAGCTTATTAATGTAGCTGCGCTTAATGCTTTATCAGGGAGAATTACTTCTAATTCTTCACAATATTCTCTGATTAGATTTACTAATGGCCAAGGGGTTTCAAGAAATCCACCATTACTTTGTAAAAAAATAGATATTTTCTTTTGTTTACCGAGGGCCAATAATTGTTCTGCAAAAATTGGCAAAATATCTGAAGCAATAATTGTTCTAAAAAATTGTTCTGGTTTTTTATCTGTAGTTAAATAGGTAATTATTGTCGAACTTCTTGATTTTGCAAGCTGATTTGATAAGTCTGTTATTTTCTTCGTTATCATTCGGATTGATTATAGCAATTAATAATCTTTGTTACAATATTGAACCAAAGATTAATCTTAAAATTTAAATTCTAAATAATTGACCACCATGACCACCACCTTCCATTTGGTTTACGTTATTTGCATATGTCGATAATACCGTATCGTTTCAACTGCGCGCTGATATTCACGTTTATTCATGAATATTTTACGTCTTTCAACTCCTCTATTAAATATGTGATATATTTGCTCATTGGCAAATACGCATTTTCTATTTGTGGGCATAAAATATTTTGTGAATTAATATTTTAATATTTAAGAGGAGGTGTAGCCCTGCCTGCCGGCAGACAGGGCTATTCCAAATGGAAGGTGGTTGTTTGGTTGTTTATCTTTTGCATAATTCAAACCTGAGTCTTATTATAGCTTTATTTCAGCCTTTTTTTATTCTCAGGACTCTTTAGAAAATTTTTCTTTGTTACGACAGATCGACCAAGGCGTTCCTCCAGCTTCTTTCTCGCCCCACCGGCAATGTCACCGCCGGCTTTTGCGTCGCTTCGAAGTTTTGTTACACCCTTTGAATCTTCGTTCCGATGAATTTCTGTCGTGGCTCGTTCACCAAGCATATTAAAAATAAGTTCAAAATCATCCATATGATCGCGCAAGTTCTCCCGCTTAAGACCTTTCATCTTTTTATACTCGCTTGGTGTAACGCCAAAAGTCGCCTTGGAAATTTCAGCAGTCAAAATTTCATAATCTTTTTGTTCTTTAGCTCCTCTTTTCTGCCATTCATCGGTTAATTCTTCGCGGATCGCAATCCCCCGCATCCGTTTTTCAATCCAATCATCGGGATAACCTTTGAGCTTGTAGAGAATTCTGGTTCTTTTTGTAGCCAATTCGGGATTTTCTATTTCTTGCACCCGCTCATAACCAGCCTTTGCTAACCATCGCTTAAACGGCTCTGCTTTAGGAGAAGGCACTGATTGTATTATACGGAAAATACCTTCGGTATTGGCACAGTCAGTTTCGTATTTCTTCCCATCTGAAGCCTCTAGTTTGAGTTGTCTACAAATTGTAGATAACTGAATTCCATCTTCATTATTTACTCTTGCTTTCATTGCTGTCCAATATTTACTTGGTTGCGAGCTGTCAGTAAGAGCTTCGATGACATCTACTACCGAGAACCACCATTCTCCTTGAGAGAAAGCCTTTCGGATTTTTCTACCCTTAAAAAGTGAAATTTTTGTACTTTCTACAAGACTATTATTTTCCTCAATCATATATTTTATTATAACCCTATTCCACCCCTTTTGCGAGCCAAAAAGTTTGGTGGACGTCTAAAATAATTCCTCCGTAACCTAATTTAACAATAAAAAAACTCACTATCAATTTTTCTTCAATAACTTTTTCACTTCTCTATCAAAATCGGATTCAAAAAGTTTGTCTTGGGCTGGACGATATTTTTCAAATTCAAGTGAAACTTTGGAATGGTCACTAACTTCTCACCCGGTTTTTCGGAGATTTTTATCAATTATTTCCCGCCTTGTTTGTGCTTCTGTTCTATCCATATGAATATCCAATCTAAATTTTTGGTAGCTTGCTCTACGAGGAATTATACTATATGTGAGGCTTATTGGATATTGGGGTTTACTTTTTAATTAGCTACAAATTTCTGCCTGCTATTTCCACCTGTATTTCCACCTGAAAGGCGAACAGGTTCGCCACATATTGACTCAGCCGGTATATTTTTATCGCACACTATGTTAAATATTGTATGATAAAATAATTGGGTGATAATTACTAAATCTACTCCTTACGCAAAAAAAGAAATAAAAAAATTACAGGAAGTATTTGATACTTATATTAAAACAGTAATTGATGTCGAAAGGAGGATATGTTCGGCCGGTTGTGATAGACATTTTGAATCAGAGCAGATTCTTCTTGAGCAGGGATCTAAACAGCCTGATTTATGGGGAGGCGGGATTGATATTGATACAAAAGAGATAGATTTCAATTCATTTATTAATATACGCTCTAAGGATAATAATGCAAGTAATGAAATTCTTGATCCTGAAAAGAGAAAAATATATGATGAATTGACAAGTTATTTCTTTAAAGAAATTCTATGAATAATAAAATAGTTATTGAATCTCTATCTATGGATCTTTTGAGGGTCGCTCTCGGATATCATCGGGGATCAAATAAAATGGCTAAACGATTTTCAGAAGAAGCATTGAAGAGGGTAAGTGAAATTGATTCAAATAAAATTAAACCTTATTTCGTAAAGATATTAAATAAATTACCCGCTGCGCTTTCGAATGACGATGTAAACCGGATTTCTGAAGACGCTTTAATGTATAGTACTCTCTGCAAAAACTACACAAAACACTACTATTAATTTCTCTGTCTTAGGAATGCGGGGATGTCCCAGTTGTCTTCAGGTTTGACTTCTTTTGGCTTCTTCTCCTCAAATACATTGACTTGTTGCACGTTTTGAGGTTTTTGAGGTTGTGGAGGTGTACCTGCCGAGGTGATCGGGTCTGCTTGTTTTTGG
>JAHIGH010000118.1 GCA_018900295.1 Patescibacteria group bacterium
AGCTTAATATAATACCTGAAATTGAAGAAAAAACATGCCACAAACCCTAGAAAAAGATATAATATGTTTCCTGTAGTTAAGTAAACAGATAATGCTGAAAAAAATGTGATCAAAAATATTTTTAAAATATCGAGTACTTTATCCATATAATCTCCAACAACAGAGGACTCCCCTTTTATTCGAGCCAATTGTCCGTCTATATCATCACCTATGTAGCCGACAAAGATTAATATTGCTCCAACGATCATGTGATAGGGGAAAGAAATAACTAAAAATAGACATCCAAAGGCAAAAAGGGTAAAAGCAGTTAATGTCACGCCGTTGGGGGTAACAAATGACAATTTACTCAGGGGAACTGTTAAAAATCGTGCCAGAGGATATCCTATCCTATCTCCCCAATTACTATAATAGGTTGATTTAACGACGCGTATAGAGGAAATGTCGCCCATATCTTCACTTTTTCATATATTGAACGCTCATCGGTAAATTGAATGTAGTAGATTTAGTAATAAAATGCGTCTTAATTGACTGTTTATTATCAATAAATAAAACATCTTTAAGCGAATGCAAAAAATAATTAATGTCATTTTTCGTCAATTCTCCGATATTTCCAACCTGAAAAACTTTATTTAATAGTGGTCCCTTGCCGTTATAAATAATAATCCTTTTTTCTTTAAGTCTCTTTTTCAAAAAATCAACTGTGATATTCTTCGGAGGTATCACTGTCGTAAGCACTGAGGACATATACCACTCATCTATAAAGAACTTTAAGCCAAGTTTGCGCATGCCTCCCCTGAGCATCAGCGCGCGTTCTCTGATAGTTTGTCTCCATTTTTCAATACCTGACTTCAGGATATTATTCAAAGCTTGGTCAAGGGCATAAAAGAGCTGCACTCCCGGAGTATTTGGTGTCTGCATTATTGTTTTTGAAAAATGGTATAAATTATATAAATTCAAGTAGACTATTTTTACGGGTTGTCCCTTCAATTCCTCAAAAACTTTTTTCTCCCCAATAATTATTCCAAGACCGGGCAGAGAGCTGATAGCTTTTCCAGACGATGTGGAACAAAATGTGACATGCCATTTCTCTATATCAATTTTTTCTGCAGGAATACTACTTACCGTGTCTACAAATAATTGTGATTTATATTTATGCGCGAGATTTCCAATTTCTTCAATAGAATTAAGCATGCCTGTGCTTGTTTCGTGGTGCGCCATCGTAATAACGCCTATCTTGTGACTTTTTAGGAATTGCTCAACCTTTGCGGTATTTATTTCTTCGCCCCATGCAAAATCTAATTTATGAGTATATTTATTATGGACTTTTGATATGTTATATAGTCTTTCCCCGAATTCTCCGTTTATCAAACTAAGAACATGTTTTGTCCCGACAATAGAAGAAAGCACTGTTTCATTGGCGGCTGTTCCTGAGCCCGTGATAATAACCGAATAATATTTGCTTTTGTTTTTTACCTCGTATATTTGGAGAAATTTATCATTGAGGTTGGCGATAAGCTTAGAAAATTCCTGCTCTCTGTGTCCCATAGATTTTGACGCGGCACGCCAAACATTATTGGCAACTTGTACCGGACCCGGGCAAAAAAGAAGATCCTGTTTATGTTTAATTTTGTACATATTTTATAATTCAATACCTATACACGTTTTTGCGGTTTATCTGGACAGTAATGTTAACTAAAAGGAAGGACTTAACGAGGCTCCTTCGTATTAGTGCGTAGATATTTTTCTTATTAAGCATTATAATACTTTACCTCGTATTCTGCAAGTTTCCGAGGCTGTAATATATCTTTCAATACAAGCTATAAAGTGCTACATTGGAATAATGCTCAGTGATGTGTTTCTTGGGAAAAGGCCTTCGCACTTTCATATCAATGATTTTGTCAAGGCGTATATTATTTCAGAATTGTTTCTTTGGTCGGCCTGGAGTTTTGTGGCGCCGATTTTCGCCATATTTGTAATTAACGAGATAAAGGGGGCGAGTATCGAGACCGCAGCGTTTGCCTATAGTGTTCATTTAGTAAGCCGCGTACTTTTCGAATTAATCAGCGGTAGGTTTTTATATAAAACGGGGGACAGGAAAAAATTACTGATCGCAGTTATTGGAATTTTTTGTCTCAGCATTGCCTATATCGGATTTGCATTTTCTACATCCATAATTCTGCTTTTTACTTTTTATTTTATCCTCGGAATGGGACTTGGGATCGCGAGTCCCGCAAAAAATGCTATCTTCTCAATTCATCTCGACAAGAACAAGGAGTCTACCGAATGGGGAATTGCAGATGCGTCATGTTTCATCGGCATGGCATTGGCAACTGCCCTTGGCGGTTTTTTTGTGCATCAATTTGGCTTCAAGCCGCTCTTTCTTCTCGCGGCGATAATAAATTTCCTTAGTATCATCCCTTATGCCCTGCATTTGTGGACGAAAAAATAATTTTATAAAAAAAAGGGGGTTGAAAAAATATATTTTTTTTTGTATCATTATTTAATTCTTATGATAACCATTTCGAATCTATCAAAAAAATTCAGTAACAATATTGTTGTTAAAAATATCAATATAAAAATTAAACAGGGTGAAATTGTTGGACTTCTGGGTCCGAATGGAGCAGGCAAGACAACAAGTTTGCGGATGATTGCGGGAGTTCTCCCCCCCTCAAAAGGGAGTGTTCAGATAGATGGACAAGATATTGCAATCAATAATAGTCTGAAAAAGAACATAGGTTTCCTTCCTGAAAATAATCCTCTCTACGACGATTTGACCGTCGAAGAATATCTTTCCTTTTGGGCAGACATAAAAAAGATTTCCGCAGATGGCAAAAAAGACGCGATCGATTTTGTAGTCAACCGCTGCGGAATTGCGGAAGTATACTATCGCCCAATTAGCGAACTATCCAAGGGTTATCGTCAACGCGTAGGTTTCTCGCAAGCGATATTGGCTCGCCCCGATATTCTCATTCTTGACGAACCAACCGAAGGCTTGGATCCCAACCAGCGCCAGGACATTGCCGCTCTGATAAAAGACTTGAGCCGTGAACGGACAGTTATTATTTCGTCACACGTGCTATCCGAGCTTGCCAAAATTGCCAATAGGATGATTATAATTCATAAAGGTGCAATTATTGCCGATGAGACCCCCGAAAATTTGAGAAAATTAGGGAGTAACGCGCAAATAGTCGAAATTGAGGTAAAGGGGCAAAAAGTTATATCCGAAATTAAGAAAATTGATGGAGTTGTCAATGTTATTCAAATAAAAAATAATTACTTTGAGATAGAAGTAAGCAAGAAGCAAGATATCCGTGAAAAATTATTTAACCTCGCCGTTAAAAAGAAATGGACGATCCTTACTTTATTCGCGAAAGAAAGAGCGATTGAAGATGTTTTCAGTCAACTGACCAATAATTAAAAGACCATGAAAAAAAATATTATTTTTCGGTTAGCAAAAAAAGAATTTTTCGGGTACATCAATAATGTTCTTGCTTATACTGTGATCGTACCCTTCTTACTTCTCTCGATTTTCATTTACACACGTACAGCAATGGTCGGAGGTGAAGCGAATCTACGGGCTTATTTTGAGCTTCTTCCTTGGTTTCTTCTGCTTCTGGCTCCGGCAATTTCAATGAAATTATTAACCGATGAGTACAAGTCGCATACCTTTGAGCTTTTATTCGCTCATCCGATATCCGAACTGGAAATTATTCTGGGAAAGTTCCTGGGCGCGTTGGTCTTTTATATAGGAATTCTTTTCACGACAATTGGCTTGCCATTGACGATTATTATCTATTCGCATCCGGATATTGGACAAATTGCGGGCCAATATATAGGCGCCCTTTTTATCGGAGCAACATTTATCTCAATTGGTATCGCGGCTTCCGCTTATGTCAAGAATGCTATTAGCAGTTTTTTATTGAGTGCTTCAATGGGTTTTGTCCTGATCATTATTGGACTTGATTTTGTTACGCAAATGTTGCCGTTCCCTTTCAGTCAAATTGCCTCGGAATTATCAGTGTTAACTCATGGCAATAATATTGCCAGAGGACTTCTCGATATTCGTGATGTATTTTATTTTCTGACTATCACGGGCTTTTTTATTACAACGGCCATCATCAAATTATCAGAAAGAAGAACATCGGAAAGCGCTCTTGAAAAAAGAAAACTTCAATTATCTCTGGTGCTTATCACAGCTATTGGTATCATCCTCAATGTCATCTTGTCTTTTTATCCGATTCGTCTTGACTTGACTCAAGCCCGGCTTTTCACTCTATCTGCAGGCACCAAACAAACCATTAAAAGCCTTCCCGATATTGTTAATATTACAGTATATAAATCCCACGAATTACCTGCTCAAATGCAGATTATAGCCCGCGAGATTACGGATCTTATGAAAGATTATGAAAAATTAAGTAACAATATAAAAGTAAAGATTATTTATCCTGAAGATAATCCGGAAGATGAAAGAGACGCCCAAACCGCCGGTATTCAAAAAGTTCAATTCAATAGTGTCGGATCGGGAAAATTTGAAGTACAGTCAGGAGTTTTGGGAGTCGTTATTCGTTTCGGAGATAAAACCGAAAGCATACCTTTTATTTCCGATCCATCAGATTTGGAATATCAATTGACCCGCAGAATTAGGAAAATAACCGGAGAAAAAGAGCAGGTAATCGGAATAATACAAAGCGGCTATTCCCAACAGCAAATCCTAAATGAAATACTTAATACACAGTATCAAGTAAAAACCATTGCCGAAGGCGAAAAGCCATCGGTCAAAGACCTATCGGCATTAATTGCTATAGATGATGGCAATAGCGAAAGCTCCGCGTCAGCCGGACTCAAAGAATATCTTGCGCAAGGAGGCAAAGCCCTCATATTAACAAACGGCGTTAGCATCGATCAGCGTTCGCTTTCCGCCCAAAAAAATTCTTCAGCGATGCTTTCAACGTTCAAAGATTATGGCGTAACGATTAACTCTGATTTGGTCTATGATTTGCAATTATCGGAAGTTCTTTCATTCAACGGCCAAGGAGGCCAGCGTTATCTCGCCCGGTATCCATATTGGCTTCGCGCGCTTCCCGCAGCGAAGAATTTTCCTCCCCTTGCCACTGTAAAAAGCATTAGTTTGGGTTGGCCAAGTTCTCTTTCGCTTACAGCCAAAAGTGGAATAATGCAAAAGAAATTATTGATCACAGGATCCAATGCCGGACGCGTGGAAAATAATTTCGATATTTCTCCACAAGGCACTTCCGCTCTGACCCCAAATGACAAAGATGTGCTTTTAGCGGTGCTTATTGAAAAGGATGATACGCGTTTTGTGGTAGTAGGATCGGCTAGCATGGTAGATGATCAATTTTTAACAAACAATCGTGATAATGTTGCTTTTGTATCTAATATAATTGATTACCTGGCCGTAGACAAAGATCTGGCTTCCATTCCGAGTAAATCCGTCGGACGTGCGATATTTGAATTTAAATCGCCAAACGATATTATTTTTGTCCAATACGGAAATCTGCTTATACCTCCACTGATAGTTGTCATCTTTGCTGTTCTCTATTTAAGAAAAAGGAGATCATTAACGCGAAGGATTTATGTCAAATAAAAATTTGAAATTCATATCGATTATTTTTTTAGTGCTTATAGGGATTTTAGCCCTAAAGCTTTACTTGCCAAAATTTTCACCCGTTAAGTCAGTATATTTGGAAAAAATAAAGGGAATAAATATTCAGTCAATCCAAACAATCGAGATAAAAAAAGGCTCGCAAACAATTAAATTTAATAAAGAAAATAACATCTGGAAAATAAAAAATGAAAAGGCTGACGCTGACAAGATACAGTCGCTTCTTTCAACGCTTATGGCGGCAACGATTCCGGAATTGGTAGCGCAAACAGACAAAAGGTATAAAGAATTTGAGCTCACGAATGATCTGGCTACAGTAATAAAACTGGATAATAAGCTGACTGTTTACACGGGTAAATATAATGGAGCCGGCATTTACGCGAGACTTGATGGCAGTCCGATGGTATATGTACTGAAGAACACCTCGGCAATACCAACCACGTCTTCCGAATGGTACGACCTCACAATTATCGCGCTTGATCAGTCGAAAGTAACAAAGTTATCATTTGAAGACAATGACACTCCGATGATTATAATCAAAAAAGGCGATAAATGGATATCTGAAAAAACCAACAAGGAAGCGAAAAAAGACAAGGTTGATTCAATCCTTTCAATATTATCCAAGCTCACAGCCCAGTCCCTTTTGGAAGAGTCAAAAAAAGATTCCTATCCGGCGAGTCCTGACCTTACTTTAGTTATAGAGTACGAAGGCAAGAGCAACACACTTGAATTTTTTAAAGGCGAATCAGATTATTTAGTTAAGCGTGAAGCTGACAGTGGACAGTTCATCGTAAGCGAATACGCCGTTTCCTCTCTCATCTCCGCCCCGCAAGAAATATTTTAAAAGCGATCAGTGAGCGTGCTTCACCCGTGAACCAAATTCCTCTTTTACTTTTTCATCAAGAAACATTTTTACCAATGACTGATATGGCACGTCTTTTTTGTTTGCTAGCATTTTAAGCGATTCTAAAAGAGACTCTGGGATCCTTATCGTAATTGTTTTAGTTGAAAGTTTTAGGTTCGGAAAAGATGGGTTAACCATCGCTTTACTGATATCAAAATAGTCAGTACTGTCATGGGTTGCCCAAAACTCTGCCTCCTCGTTTTCGTTTTTGAATTTAGGTATTTGTTTTAGTTTTTTCATAAATTTTCACCCCCGCCTTTAGGAATTCTTTCCGTTCTTTTTTATTTTGATTTCTTGCAGATATCACTCTAATTTTATTATTTCTTATTGTAAATATCAGAAATAGTAATCCATTCTTATTTGTTCGTCCATAAACTCTAAATCTTTCTTCAGTTTGAGAATGGGTTTCATCTTCGTTTACAATAAGAGGTTTATTTAAAAATACTTCCTCACATTCTCTATAGTTAACTCTATGTTTCTTTATGTGCTCAAGATTTCCTTGATTCCAATCAAATCCCTCAATTTTTGATAAATCAAAAGCCATTTATGTATTTGATCATACAATACACAATTATTATTTGTCAATATTAAGGAAGTTGGGGATCCCCGTCTTCGCTGACCTCACCCTATGGTCTATTAGTGATGGTATCGAAATGCTGTTTCATAACCGGAGTCTCGTTTACAAACTCTGCTTCAATAAATTTCGTCAGGAAATCGGGTGCCACCTTCCAGTGTTCTCCGGTAGTAAGTGTTACCGAAACAGTCCTTTGATCAAATGTTGCAACTTGTGCAACTGATCTTCATTCAACTGATGAATCAGTTGCTTGATATGTTCAGGTAATTTTTGTTTATTCATTTCCAATTGCGCTAAAGGAGTCTCTTATCAGCTTTCCCTGCCAATCAAAAGCTACTTCAATACTATTTGGCTGGGCTAACTTAATAATCTCTTGCGTAATAAGCCGTATCAGGTGATAAAGAGTAAGCTCGGATTTTCCTTCCACTTGTTTAAATAACTTATGGTCGCGATTGATAAAGATTATGCCTCCTTCGGTGAAACTTTCTTTTTCCGTATCACCAAGATGCGTAAAACTGACGAGAAATTCACTTCCGCCGATTTTGACTTTTTTAATTATTCTATTTTTATCCTTCAACAATGTTTTTATTCTCGAGCGAATCTTTGGTTTGATTTTTTTTAATGCTTCCGCGATTTCATTTTGATTTGATTTTTGTTTCATTTCCGGATTAGTTAGAGCCGTCCCGATCACGCCGGCCTGAATTTTTTCATTCTCGTGAAATGAGTTTGTTTTCCGGGCAAAAAGAGGCATAGTTTCAAGAAGTAAAATATCCTTACTCTTTTTCAAGGCTTCACGAATAGTTAGCAGTGCCTCGGAAAGCATTTGTTCGGCTTTCTTATCTTGATATGAAACCGCCGACTCTTTCAATGTATTGATGACACGGCGGAGTTTTTTATACATAATTTTCTCAAATATTTTATATTCCTCGCTGTCTGTTATGAAATTATCCCGGGAAGCGGTTATAGGCAAGAAGTCAGCATTTACCTCACCCGTCAGGCGTTTAGTCGACAAATTATGCGAAGCTTCAATCTGAAAGGTTTCCCGCCTGATAAGTATTCCTTTCACTCTGATTCCAATACCTATCGCTTCTTTGGTCAACATGAGGCTTGAAAGAATAATTTCTCCCCGCATTTGACCAAAAGGCGTTGTTTCTTTGATTTTGAAACGTTCTCCGGGAGTAAATTTTGAACTTAACTTGATGTCATTCAAATATATTGAAAAATTTTTATCATTGAGCGGGAAAAGGTGAATGAGATGACGTTCGATATCCAAGACGGAGATTGGCTTATTGATATTGAAAAGCGAGACCTGGGTCCCTGTTTCTTTTACGTCCGTAGCGTGTTCAATAAGGGGAACGTTCCAGTCGTTTCTCATTTCAAAATCCCGCCGGTCAAAAATCAATGTCGCGGCATATCCCTTGGATCTTGTATAAATTTCAAACCGGTCACAAACTGAAAGAACCGCGAATTTACCTATACCAAATTCGCCGATGCGAATTCGTTTGAAGACGGCGCTTAAGGGGTTTTGCTTCTTATAATTTGAACCGATAGTTAGATACTGCCGCAATCCTTCTTTATCCATTCCCGAGCCATTGTCTTCAGCAACGATAGATGAATTATCAGCTTTTATTTTAACTGTTGTAGCATCGGCATCATAAGCATTTGCGACAAGTTCGCGGATGAGATCAAGACTCTGAGTATAAAGCCTTTCTCCGATGGTCGAAAGATGCGATTTATCTATCTGAATTGGAATAAAGTTTTCCACGCGCTGATTGTAGCAAGTTTTTCCTCTTTTTCCAAGCAAAAGGTTTATATTTCGGAAGTTGTAAAAATGTTATAATTTTCCTGGCAATCGTATGCAGGATATTCACCAAGTACTTGAGCAATATTTTGGGTATAAAACATTCAGGCCGTTACAAGAAGAAATTATACGGGATGTTATTGCGGGAAAAGATGTATTTGTTCTTATGCCAACAGGCGGCGGTAAATCGCTTTGTTACCAGATACCAAGCTTGGTGCAAAGCGGCACAACAATAGTTGTCTCGCCGCTTATCTCGCTCATGAAAGATCAGGTGGACGGGCTTGTCCAAAACGGCATCAGAGCAGCCTACCTTAACAGTTCATTATCTCCGGGGGAACAAGCCGCGGTTCTGCGGCAATTACAAAACAAACAGCTGGCTCTTCTCTATATCGCGCCGGAACGGTTGGCGCAGGATCAATTTTTTCGGATTTTACAAACAGTGTTTATTAACTTTTTCGCGATAGATGAAGCTCACTGTATTTCGCAATGGGGACATGATTTCAGGCCTGAATACCGGCAACTTGCTATAATCCGTAAGCATTTCCGGGACAAACCTCTGGTTGCATTGACAGCTACGGCAACTCCGCGGGTAAAAAATGATATTATTGAACGGCTTGGTCTCAGAGAAGAACAGATTTATCAGGCAAGTTTTAACCGTCCCAATCTCTCATACCGGATCATTCCCAAAAATGATCCTTTATCACAAATTCATGATTATGTCGTAACAAAAAAGGGCGAATCAGGTATTATTTACTGTCAATCAAGAAAAACGGTCGGGCATCTTGCATCCCGCTTGCAGGAGAATGGTATCAGGGCGCTTCCCTATCATGCGGGATTGTCTGATGTGCTCCGAAAAAAACATCAAGAGCAATTCATAAATGAGGATACTGATGTGATCGTCGCGACGATTGCTTTTGGAATGGGTATTGATAAACCAAATGTGCGCTACGTCATCCATCATGATCTGCCTCAAAGCCTTGAACACTATTATCAGGAAACCGGCCGTGCGGGACGGGACGGGCTGCCGAGTGACTGCATCTTGCTCTATAGCTATGGTGATGTTTTTTTCTATGAAAGATTTATCGCGGAAAAGCAGAGTGAAGAAGAACGGCGCATTTCCAAAGCCCAGCTCCATAGGATGGTGGATTATGCACAGAGCAAACTATGCCGCCGGGTGCAACTTCTGCAATACTTTGCCGAAACTTCCCTGCAAAAGAAATGCGACAGTTGTGACAATTGTTTATCGCCTCAAGAGATGTTTGATGCCACGATCATAGTCCAAAAAATTCTCTCATGTGTTTACCGTCTGCGGCAGCGCTTTGGCGCCAACCACATCACGGGCGTTCTTACAGGATCAAAAGCGCAGGGAATAGTCGGGCGCAATCATCATCTTCTCTCAACCTATGGTATAGTTACCGACTATGATCGTAATCAGCTTCGGACGTTTATTTATGAATTGCTAAGTCAAGGCTATCTTCGCCAAAGCGGCGACCAATATGCCATACTTTCCCTCACATCCAAAAGCAGATCAGTCTTAAAGGGTATGGAAAAAGTGTTCCTTACCAAACCCGATATACGAATCTTTACTTCGCGACAAAAAGAAGCAGAAACAGCCTGTGATCTAAGACTTTTTAATAAACTCCGTTTTCTTCGCAAGCAGATGGCAGACAAGCAAAACCTTCCGCCTTATATTATCTTTTCAGACAGAAGTCTTAAAGAAATGGCTGCTTATTTCCCGCAAACCTCCGAACAATTCTCGCAAATCACAGGTGTTGGTGCAGAAAAATTACGAATGCATGCCAAGCCTTTTTTGCAGGAGATTATCGATTATTGTAAACCGCTTAAGATTTGTCCCATCATAAAATATAACAATACTGTTGCTATAACGCTTGGACTATATAGAGAAGGTAAAAACATCCGACAAATTGCGGAAAAACGCGGCCTCGCTGAAAGCACCATACATGGCCACCTTCAACAAACTTATATCAACGGAGAATCAATAAACATTGATAAGTTTGTTGTTCCTGAAAAACAAAAAGTCATACTGCAAGTCTTCAAAGAACTTGGTTACGAGCGCTTGGCGCTGACTAAAGAGAGATTGGGTGAGGATTATTCATATGCGGAGATCAGATGGGTGCAGGCGAAAATACTTAAGTCAAACACGATTTTAGAATAACTTTTTGAACGGGAGCAGATTATTGTGTAGAAGTTTACCCTTTTAGAGACGGAAGATCGAGATGATTTTCTATTCTTTCGATCCTCCTCATGAGTTTATTTCTCATTTCGTCAAAAAACAATCCTGCTTCATTAAAAAAATCAGTCCAATCACGTCTATCTTGATCCTGTTGCTTTTTAATAGAAAGGAATCCTGCTTCCATACGCGCGTCTGATTCAGTGACTCTATTATTAACATCAGTTATTTGTTTGCTAAGATTAGTCTCGGTCTTGCCTATCTCTCTCCGCACAATCCCACCAACCATCTCTTTTGTATATTGTCTTTCAGCTTTGAATAATTCTTGTATTTGTTTTATCTGATCTTTTGTAAACATGATACAACTATAATATTTTTGAAACTAATATGCAATATAGAATCTTTTTATTTCCTCTTTTTATTAATTTGATTAAGGAAGTTGCGGATAATGGCACTTCTTGAATTTCTTGCCCGATCCGCACCAACAGGGATCGTTTCGCCCCAGCTTCGCCTGGCTGTCTCCCTGTTTGTTTATATTCTTTTTACTGTTATTATTCCCGTCTTCACTGACTTCGCCCTCCGGCCTGTTGGTAACCGCGTGTAAATGCTGTTGTGGTAAAGGAGCCTGTTGTTGAATTTGCACCTTGAAAATACGGTGAACAATATCATCATCAATTGCCCACATCAGGGACTCGAACATCTTGAATCCTTCGTTTTTATATTCCACCAACGGATCTTTCTGTGCATAGCCCCGGAGGCCGATTCCTTGTCGCAGATTATCCATAGCATCAAGGTGATTCATCCAGAGATTATCAATCACCGAAATCATGACAATCCTTTCTACCTGACGCATAAGAGGCAGCCCGATTTGCTCTTCGCGTTTGATATAAAGATCATCAGTTATTTTAGTTAGGAATTCCGCTTTTTCCTCATAGGTGTGTCTTTGTTCCAATTGGTTGACAAGCTGCTTTTTCGACGCATCATCAAAAGGAATAATTGTAGCGAAATTATCAATTATTTTTTCATTCATCTTTAGCGGTTCGTCTGTTTCTCGCGCCGGAGAAATAGTCGTTATTTGTGTAACCGCGTTATGAAGTCTTTTTTGGAGTTCTTCTTTCAGTGATGCTCCTTTTTCGCTTGATTTCTCCAAAATACTTCTTCGAAGCTTATAAACAATCTCGCGCTGCCTGTTGAGGACGTCGTCATATTCAACAAGGTGCTTGCGTGAATCGAAATTAAATCCCTCAACCTTAACCTGGGCGTTTTCAATGGATTTGGAGACAAGAGCGTGTTCCAGCGGCACGTCCTCCGGCATATTAAATTTGGTCATGATACCCGCGATGCGGTCTCCGCCGAAGAGGCGCATGATATCGTCATTTAATGCGACAAAGAAACGGGAAGCGCCCGGATCGCCCTGCCTGCCGGCTCTGCCTCTGAGTTGGTTGTCTATACGCCGCGATTCATGGCGTTCAGTGCCGATTACATACAAGCCTCCAGCCTCCAATACATCTTTGTGTTCTTTTTCCCAAGCTTTTCCTTCAGGAGTTTCTGCTTTGGGCCGTCCGTCTTTATGTTTGGGCATGTCGCCGCCGAGAACGATATCAACACCTCTTCCTGCCATATTTGTAGCGATAGTGACTGCGCCCTTTTTCCCCGCATCGGCAATAATCTGCGCTTCTCTTAAATGGTTTTTAGCATTGAGGACTTCGTGCTTGATACCTCTCCTTTTAAGTAATTGCGAAATGATTTCATTTTTTTCAATAGAGGTCGTACCTACGAGAATTGGCTGCCCCAATTTATGCGCGCGTTCGATCTCTGCCGCAACAGCCGAGAATTTAGCGCGGCTGGATTTATAAACAGCATCGGGAAAGTCATGTCTCGTAACGGCAACATGCGTTGGGATCATAACAACATCCAGCTTATAAATTTTGCGGAATTCCTCCGCCTCCGTAACCGCTGTTCCGGTCATACCCGCCAGGCGCTCGTACATACGGAAGTAATTTTGCAGGGAAACTGTCGCTAGTGTTTTGGATTCGCGCTGTATAGCAACCCCTTCTTTAGCCTCGATTGCCTGATGAATACCCTCCGAAAGCCTGCGGCCTACCATAAGCCTTCCTGTAAATTCATCAACCAAAATCACTTGCCCGTCTTTGACAATGTAATCTTTTTCCTTGTGGAAAAGAGCGCGGGCTTTTAATGCTGCTTCCAAATGATAAACAGTATCAAAGTCTTTTTCATAAATATCGGTAATACCATATAATTTTTCAATCTTGGAAATACCGTGGTCTGTCAAATGGGCAGTGCGTAATTTTTCATCAATTTTATAATCAAGCTGGGATGTTAGTTTGTCGATCACTTTTGCGTATTCATAATATCTTTGTGACGGGGCTTCATCAGGAGCTGAAATAATATGCGGCGTTCTGGCTTCGTCTATCAACACGGAATCCACCTCGTCGACAATTGCATAATAATACCCGCGCTGGACAACGTTATTTAAGTCAGGAGCCATATTGTCCCGCAAATAATCAAAACCGAATTCCGAATTAATGCCATACACCACATCCGCCTGATAAGCCTCTTTTCTGTTCGCGGACCTGAGATGTTGTAATCGAAAATCATTTACGTTTCCATCGGAGTGTGATGGATCAAAAATAAATGATTGCTCGTTGATGATGGAAGATACGGACACGCCTAGTAAATTAAAAATCGGACCCATCCATCCGGCATCACGCCGTGCCAGATAGTCATTGACTGTCACGAGGTGTACTCCTTTACGTGTAAGACTATGCAAATATAAAGCGGGAACAGCGGATAGTGTTTTTCCTTCTCCTGTTTTCTGTTCGGCAAT
>JAHIGH010000119.1 GCA_018900295.1 Patescibacteria group bacterium
ACGCTGCTTACCCTTCCTGAATCTCTTCCTCTGTTTATTTGTTCAATGGGATCCAGCGCTATCAATACTCCTGTTGCCAAAATGCCCAACACTGCTATCACTATAAGAAGCTCAATAAGCGTGAAGCCTTTCTGCATATTTCTCAAATCTAATCTAAATGAAACCATATAATATAAATATCAACCAAATTCATAATAAACAAATTAATAAATAATGTCAATAAGCATATTTAGAAAAATCGTAGAAGGTATAATACATTTTGTGCATAAGTATATAGAACCGGTGCACAGGTTTTTCCAAGCACAAAAAAAGCAGAGAAGCGGTAAACTAAATGTGTGAAAGAAAATCTACCGGATTTTTCTGCTTTTGTAGTACCAATAATAACAAAGGAAGTTATGAATTACAAAGAGCAAATAAAAGCAAACGAACTGATTACCAAGATTCGTATTATCCGGTACGTAAAAAAAGAGCATCTGCCCATAACGGAGGTTGCCAAAAGTTTTTCTATGCATAGGAATACTATTGGGAATATTATCAAAGCATTTGAAAGAGCTATTACGCAAGCAAACCAATGCATGCTGCTTAGTTCCGGAGTACAAAACTCACAAGAAGAACTTATCACGCGGTATCAAAATATTCTCAACAAAAAGAGGATACCAAGGACACATTAGCGGAGCGCGACGCGAAAATCGGAGAAAGCGATAGTGACGCTGTTTAAGAAGAAAAATATTAAGGTTGGTACAGTACAAATGAAACTGATATTGACACGCCGGTTCGGGAAGAATATTGGGTTGGCAAAACTCACCATTGGACAACTGAAAGGCATTTACAAACGGAATCAACTAAAGACCGAGATAACCCGGTCAGCTAATGGTGAACGGCGGCATCTATATGATTATCAGGCAATTGCCTGTTTCGCCTTTATGCATCCGGATGTTAAACATATCTTAGATAAGCATGCCTTGCCTCAGGATATTTATGATCTGCTCTCTTCAAACAGAGCTCCCATATATGAATGGAATCTGATTGACGCAAAAAGCAGAGCAAGATTTACCGCGTACTCATATGGATTAAATGCCGAATTTGGCTTCCGGTTTCTTCTTTTTGCTATGCAATATATCAGGGCAACATTGAGAAACGAGGAACAGCATATCCGTATTGGAATAGATAATGGACTGGAATTTTGCTTGGGGTCAAAAAGAAAAGAGGACGAATGGAATAAAGTTCTCGCGGTTTTAAACGCGTCAGTTTATCAATATGATCCCAACTTTGATATTAGAAAAAACTTAATCGAGAGATCCCATAAGACAGACGATGAAGCTTTGTATATTCCCCGGGGTATCTATATGAGAGATAAACATACCTTTCATCAAGAAGTTATTAACTACGCTGACTACTGGAACAAAGAGAGGCCGCATACCGGGATCGGGATGAACAACCGGACGCCTGAGGAAGTTCTCAAGCAACAAGGACTTATCGGAGTAGGCAGGCTCCTCCGGTTTCCCGTTCTCATCCTGGAGGATACAATTATGCAACTGAGAAAATGTAATCGCGTTATAGAATTTGAAGCCTACGCCGTACAAAATCCTGAGATTATTCAGAAATCACAAACCTGTCAAGAAACCAGAAGAAATATTGAAGATCAATTTTATTTCCCTTTCGATGCACAAAATGTATTGACTTATTACCCATATTTAGAAAAATATACGAAAGAATTTAGTCTATTTTCGTATGGATAAGTTCAACATCCTTCTCCGCTTTTTTATTATTTTTCTCACTAAATTTTTTCAGATCATCCTGACTGAAGACTTTTAAAGAGAAAGTAAAAGTTGTGCCCTTTCCTTTCCCTTCTGAAGTTGCCCGAATAATTCCCCCATGCAACTCTACGAGAACACGACAAATATAAAGACCAAGTCCTGTCCCGGAAACCCGCTGATTAGTGACATAAGACCCCGGTAATATTCCGAATTTATGAAATAATTTCGGTAAATCCTCCGCCGCTATGCCCTCACCCGTATCCTTCACAGCTACTTCCACCATATTTTCTTTTCGAACATAAGAAATTACAATCTTCCCGCCTTCAGAGGTAAATTTCATCGAATTACCAATTAAATTATATAATACCTCCTTGATTTTATTACCATCGGCCAATACCTCGGGCACAACGCCTTGCTGTTCAATAACTACATCTATTCCCGATTCCTTTGCCTTGGGGGTAATTTCATCCACAATTTCACCTATTAACTTATCGATATAAACAGATTGCATTTGTATAGAAAGTCTTCCCGAATCAATTCTTGATATATTCAACATATCATTCACCAATTTTATCAATCTGTCTACGGAAGTATATGATCTATAGACATAGCGCTTCTGTTTCTCATTAAGCGGACCCCCCTGACCGGCAAGCGCCATCCACAGATACGACTTTATCGCCGTCATCGGCGTCCGCAACTCATGCGACGCCACCGACACAAAATCATCCTTCAAACGGTCCAACTCCCTCAACCTCTCATTTGCATTCCTTAGATTTTCTGTAGTCTTTTGAAGCGATGTGGTAAATAACGTATTTTGCAAAGCGATCCCGGCGCCATCAACAAATAGACCGATAACTTCCTTCTCATAATTCGTTATTTCATCAACTTTCTTTTTGGAACTCGCGATAAAAACGCCAAGAGGTTTATCTTCTACATAAATTGGGTAAACAATTGTCGATTGTATAGACATTATTTGCTGAATTTTTGTTGACTCTTCCTGAGTAAGAACCGGAACGAACACATCATATAGATTACTTGTCACAAATTCTTTCTTTTGAAGAAGCGCCCGAGACATAAAATTATCAGAATCATCTATAGCAATTTCAATCTGGGTAAAAGGAACCCTTAATGCTTTTATGGCTTCTATCGCTTCCTTAGTATCCGAGGCGGCAACCCTACGAAGTGTTCTCCTATCATTTTCATAAAGCGCTATAACTCCTGTTGCAAAATCAAGTTCATTTGGAAGAAAATCTGCCAATTTCTGCACAACCGAAGATGTACTGGAAGATTGCAATAATAATCTATTAATTTTTTTGGATGTATCAAAAAACTTTTGTGCCTTATCATAATTTGACTGATCACGTTTCAATAACTTATAAAACAATATACCCCCTATAATGCTTATTATAATAAAAGTAAAAATAATTGGTAGAAGCATAAACCTTACAGAACCATTTAATTATTTCCTAATCAATCAACGAAGTCAACCCTGAGGCATTGGATGTTTAAACTTATTTAAATTATCTATCAATCGTTGTAAATATCGCGCATGCGCCGCAACATACCACTCCTGTCTCAATTCTTCAAAAGTCAGAGCTCTTTTAACAGGCTGTAGCTGTAAAGAAGGAAAACCAAACTTCTTTAACCCGGCATCAATCTCCTCTTGTGAAACATTACCGACTCTATGAAGAACTGGATCGTCTCCTGTCAAATCAATGATGGATGTAGACTTTCGTCGTTCCTTAGGAAATCTTGAATAATCAGCTTCGAGAATAAAACACACGTCCAACTTAAAATCTTGCCATACCGCCTCTGTATCAAAGTGTGTCAGTTGACCGCTTCTATTTGCAGATGTACCCGCAAGAGCTCTGCCGCCCAACTTCTGAAATTCTTCAATCAACATTCTTAACGGATGATATTCAGTCCAAATAGTTAGTATTGTTCTATCTTCGCCCTTTTTGTGAACAAGATGCTCGGGTGCGCCTTCAGACGCAGGTAGTATAATACCTAATGCATGTAAATGCTTTTGCAGTTTAGTTATTTGTCCATAAGTATAATTAGTTTTGGAAATATCTGCGTGTTCTCTCAAGCGCTCTGGGGGCACCACTAATACGCCATGCTTATCATTTGGCCTATCTTTGATCTTAAGAATACGACCATGCGCTGGCTCATTATCTGCACTTGCAAATAAACCATATATACCATTAAAAGCAATTGCTCCAATTTTTCCATTTTTAAGTAAATATGCAGCATAATTCCTATGAATTGGATTATCGGCAGAAAGCCGCAACGCCGGTCTTTGTGACAATTCTGACCCAATTAATTTAATATCTGATCGTTTTTCTTGCATATCATTATAAATACATTGTTCTAACATAATTTAAAAACACTTTAACAACAAAAACCTACATCGTAAATTTCTTGTATATATTCCAATACCCGCGCTTTTACTATTTCATCAGGCTTCCAACACCGCAACTGCCTCTTGTGCGCACAATGCGTCTTGACTTGGATCAACAGACCCGCCGACTCCTACAGCACCGACAATTTTCCCTAATTTTTTAGCTGGTATACCACCGGCTATTGTCGTTAATTCACCACCCAAAAGCGTATTCACTCCGAAATATGGTTTATTTTCCGCTGCGTATTCCAATAACCCAGCTGTTGGCATCTTTAATGAAGCAGCCGTAAAAGCCTTCGCTTTAGCAAAATCAGGACTTATTATCAAAGCATCATCCATTCTACTCATCACGATAGTTGAACCATGTTCATCAACAATTACTGTTGATACTTGTATTTTTAGTTCTTCTGCTTTTTTCTCAGAAGCTTCTAATGCTTTCTTAGCTTTTTCTAATGTAATCATTTATTATCACCTCCAATCTTCATTAATTTATTTATATATAACAATATGATCTATCATTAGTAGAGCATAAAGTCTACCATAAAACAAAGGCCTATAGCAAGTAACGCAAGGCTTATCCATGATACTCTAAAATCAAAAAATAGCCTCAAAATTACTACTAATTCACCTCTTCCGTCGGCACTCCCTGACAACATAGTAATTTATTCCATACATGCTTTTCAATACACGGCCTTTTTCAATTTTTAAATATACTGTATACCCCTCTGCTTTCAAAATACAAATTTATAATACCCAACCCTCCTCCGCTAAAGCTACGGAAGGGCGCGGCGATACTTTGACTTGTGCCTTCGAAGCCTATAAGGCGAAGAGG
>JAHIGH010000273.1 GCA_018900295.1 Patescibacteria group bacterium
AGAGGATTATCCATCCAAACAATATTCCCGTTTCTATTATCAAACTATACCGACGCCCTAACGCTAGCTAAAGTGTGTATTTGCCAAAAAAGACTCCACGAACCACTGTTCTGCCAAGTAGAGTCAAGCATAACCGAGAATCCATAATAATTATCCTCGCCTTCGATTGGTTGTGGCAACCGTGTACTAATTTCAGACCGTTCATCATTATTGGAAGAATTGCATGCATCACCGCTATTAACAGTATATTTTCCAACATTTCCCATAATTCCTCTTGGGTCGGAAACTACAATTAGTCCATTTGAGTTTACTATGCAAGCATTGTAATTACTTGGCCCTGACGGCCATGTCGTGCTTTGCCAGAAATTTCTATTTATCCAGTGATCGCCAGGTTCAAATTTGCCGTCAAATAATAACGCCCCCCTCGCCTCGCCGCCTCCCACCCACAAACTCGCCAAGCAAAAAACCGCTATCAAAAACATTCTCAAAATATTTTGTTTTTGAAACAGACGGTTTTTGATGAAATTGAGGTACAGGGATGGTTTTTTACCTGGCATATTAAATTGGATTATTTATATTATCGTGTGTGTGTTCCTGGAATGTCAAGCAGGCGATAATCTGAATGGGTAATTTGAATGCCTGCGAGGATTAATTTAGTTCGCGGGTAAGACATCACGAAGGCTGAAATCTACCCATATAATTTTTATATCGCAGGGGTGACTGAAGGGCATGTGCCCGGCGTAATAATGGGTTGGGAGGGAAGAGGGATAGTCGGGGCTGGAGCAGGCGCCGGAATTGCAGGAGTGGGAATTGGGTTTATGCCCAGTAGGTGAAGGAGAAGATTGATTAATTGTATCAACCATTGCAGAAGAGTATCCAGGAAACTACGAGGATTATTCTTATTTTTAGTTCTACGATTTGCATTATTTTGAGCGTCTGCAGAAACAGAGGTTGTGATGCATGGATCAACTGTCGGTGAGAGCGTAATTGTCGTAGCGGGTGTTTTTGTGTATGATTTTGGGGTAGTGTTAATTCCCGGCGGTGTTGAGGTTGGCACTCCGGTTGGGCAGGATCCCAAGCAATAAATGGTTGGAGTGACATAAGGAGATGTTGGGTTGGTGATGGGAGGAACTCCGCCACCGGGAATCGTACAAGGATCTCCGGCAGCGCAAATTTGGTAGATATGAACGGCAAATGGATCAAAAGCATCAGTAAATTGACCATTATTTACTGTAAGTTTATGTGAAATATCCGATGCAGTTGATCTTCCGCTTCCGGATGCCCATGTTCCTAAATATGTAACATTATGTGATCCTGTCAATTCTGCTATCGTAATAGTTGTTGTTATTTGAGTTCCGCCTTTATTGACTACAATAAGATATTTTTCGTCATTTGTTTCGTTTTCTTTTAAAATCCAGTTGAAATTAGATCTTGGTCCATCTCTCCATAATGTTACATTATATGTATTACTAAAACTGACATTATCTGATGATTTATGTTTATCCCATCTGAATGAATTTGTCCTGGAGACTAAAATATCATTCAAAGATTTCAGTTCTTGCGCCTGTGTATTATATAAGGCCAATTCAGCAGCGTTTTTTACCAATCCGGGAAGATTATTACTAGCACTGCTGTCATATCCTTTATAAGACCAATATGTTATTCCTTTTATATCTAAGGTAATCGCTGTGTAAGTTAAAGTTCTAATTTCTTGAGCAGATAATGTCCATCCCCACTCAGCAGATGCTTGTAAAATAGTCCAAACGGGTTTTCCCACGTCGTTTACGTTATTGAATGTGTTAGCCGAATTGGAATCTCCGTATGCTTCAAAACCGGCCTGCCAAGAATTTTGCTCCCAAGCAAAATTCGCTTGTGCCCGCGTCCATAAAGAACTACTTTTATGAGTATATGTGTCCCATGATAAAATATCCGCCGCATTGGCAAAACTTTTTAAACTTGAAGGATAAAAAGCATCCACTCCTGAAATATTAAGCAGTGCGGGATGATTCGGATCTTTTGCTTTTACAGCCCTATACGCGTTTTCCATCTCAGATATAGATATTACATCTCCTGCCGAACAACAATCAGGCTCATCGTCCAGTCTCCATCCGAGAAAATGCGGCTTGGTGATATAATCCGCCGGAACGGAGCTTGATTCGTAAGCTTCCCAATATATTCCCGCCGCTTCAAACATGTCTGTTACGGATCTCCATTCGTTGGAACCGGACGAAGTACCCCAAACATCCGCAGAGTAATAAAATTTATCTTTGACTTTTGATATTGAAGTTGAGCAGGGTTCGTAATTATCACCGTCGCCTGACGCGCATATTTGATACAACCCAACGGGAAATGTTTTTACGCCATTGATGCTTATTGTTTTGTCGGGATTGATTATAACCGTGGATGCCTCCACTTCTTCCGCCAAGCCAAAAATAATCAAACAAAAAACCGCAGCTATGATTATTTTAAAAATATTCTGTTTTTGAAACAGACGGTTTTTGATGAAATTGAGGTACAGGGATGGTTTTTTACTTGGCATATTAAATTGGATTATTTATATTATCGTGTGTGTGTTCTTGGAATGTCAAGCAGGTTTCCTGTTTGCCTATTTTTGTTTCCGGCGAATCTGTAAATAATAAATCGTTGCGCCAAGAATAAGAGGTATCAGGAGGAACGCTCCTCCAATTATGGGAGGATTGTTGCCTGGTCCCGGCGGGGGAGGCTGTCCGGGTGTATCCGGGGTTGCTGGTATTTGGGTTGGTCTTCGGGTGAGGATTTGCTGTGATAAGCATTTGTTGATACTGAGACCGAGACAGTATAATGTGGGTGTTACATAAGGCGGAGTTGGAGTGAGAGTTGGGGTGGGTGATAAGATAAGTGTGGGGGGAGTTGAAGGAAAAAAGGTGGGAACAGGAGCAGTAATGCAGTTGGATCCGGTGCACCATTCATAAGCGCCGATGTCAAAAGCAGAACCAACCGGGCGGGTATTTCCGTCAAAGTCAACCTTAAATGGATCGCCGAGAGTTGTACCGATATCTTTGGCATATGAACCTAAGGATAAATGAAAATCATGATTGGCAACATTAACAAAATTAGGATCAGAACCGGCTGGATTTATATTCCATGAATTTGTAGATTGATAATTATTGGGTTTGATACTTATCTTATTGGCTCCGCCATAATACAAATTATTTACCCACTTGATTTCACCAGTATTCAATGTTGATTTGTAGCCCCATGGGGTTTGATCTGCACCGGGAACGCCATTATTTGCGATATTATAAACAGTATTGTTGTATATCTGAATATTGGTCATGGTAGAATCTGGGGAAGTACGAGAGCATGGGCTGTCCCCTGGAGCTTTATTATCAAATGATTGGACAATACCCCAATAACTATCTGTAACTATGTTGTTATATACATAGACATCTGACATGTGCCATCCTTTACATTCCGCATTTATTATTATGCCCAGTGTATTTTGTAAATAATTGTTGAAAACAGATATGTTTTTAATGGTGCCCCATCCGCCATCAATATATATTGCTTGTGTTTTGTATCCAAACCAAGGATTGCCCGGATTTTTCCAATCAGAATTAAATAGTTTGTTATTAGATACAATAGAGTTTTGAGTGTTTCCTTTATAAACAATCATCAAACCATTCGCGCCATCAATATAATTATTTGATACATTCATGTAATTTACAGAATCAACCGATATTAATTCATCAGCAACAGATATCCAATCACGTTCCAAATACAAGACATAGTTATTTATAAAGTCAATATTCCATGAAGCATAAATCCCGTTAACCGTGAAATAACCGGCAAGTAAAATTTTATGTTCCATGGCTTCATAAAATTTATTGCCGTCAATTGTGATATGATGTGAACCGCACCCGGTAGTAATATATGCAGTCGGGTCATCTGAACCAGTTGCGGCTTTTGTGAATACAAATCCTTTTATTTTTATGTAACTGACTTTTGACAATGTGAATCCGCCTTCAAAACCATTATTTGACCCATCGCAATTTTGAGAGGAAACATAGCCGCCTTTAGGAATAACAAGGGTTATAACATCTGTTGAATAATTTTGAAATGTAATATAACTATCAGGAGCGCTTCCAGAGTTTGTGAAAGTAACACGCTCATTGTATGTCCCCGTTTTGACACATACAATATCTCCCACAATTGCAGTATTCGCAGCTTTTTGTATGGTTAAAAACGGTAGGGTTTCTGTTCCGGAATTGTTATTATTCCCATTTTTTGCCACGAAAAGGGTGCAATTTGTAGCGTTTGCCGCATGGGTTCTTTCTTCCTGTTTGGTGAGGGTGTTATTGATGGTTATACTGATAGTAAAGAGCAGGAGCGCGGCTACAATAAGAGATAAGCTCGCGGAGGGAGTAAGTTTTTTCAGGTGTTGTTTCATAAAATTTGCTATATTATTTTAAGTACAACAGAATTTTTATATGAAGTCAAGGTTGGTTTGGCGAGGCATGGAAATAAATGGTCAATTTAGGGATGTGGGGTGTTAGGAGATAGTGGAATTATCTACTTTGATAGCGGGAGACATTGTGGATTTGAGAGTGATGTTTTTAATGTTTTTTATTTGTACAGCTGTTATCACGGTCCTGATATTGTCAGTTAATTTTTTTTCACCGAAAGATACTTTGCCGACAATCAGGTGGAGTATGGGGAATTTGGCTTCCGTCTTGAAATTAAGTTGTCCTCCCCGGAATTTTTTAGCGATTTCGTCCGGCTTGGTCGTAATAGTTCCGTTTTTGGGATTAGGCATAAGACCGCGGGGACCTAAAAATCTAGCGACGCGTGCGAGGCGCGGCATGGTGTCAGGAGTAGCAATAAGGAGATCAAAATCTATTTTGCCGGTTTCAACTTTTTTTACAATCTCTTCAACGTGTTTGGGATTTTCAGCTTGATTGAGGATCTCTATTTTTATTTGCTTGCCTGTTCCATGGGGAAGTGAAAAATTACCAGAAATGCCTTTTTCAATAGTATTGATATGGAGTTCGACAGTTTCGTCGAA
>JAHIGH010000120.1 GCA_018900295.1 Patescibacteria group bacterium
GAAGAAGGGCTTTTTCCCCACAGCCGGAGCCTTATGGACAAATCCCAACTTGAAGAGGAGCGCCGTCTCTGTTATGTCGGTATGACCAGGGCAAAAGAGAGACTATTTTTGACTCACGCCCGCCGGAGATTATTTTTCGGCACTCGCGCTGCGAATACCGTATCGCGCTTTGTGCTGGAACTCCCCGAACACCTGATAATAAAAAAAGAAGCGGTAAGCTACTAGTTTATATTACATACTGTCATTCCCGCTCGACGGTTCGCAGAACCTAGTCCCCTTGTGGGGGACGCGGGCGACACCAACCATTCAATTCCCTCCTTTTTTAAAGGAGGGTTAGGGTGGATTTCACAGTTCGCAAAACTTATAAAATCAAGCTATAATAACGAGCAGTGGTTCAAGAATATATCAATCAATTATTATTAGAACTTGCTACCGGAAATGCGCTTGAGCATAGTTACCGTCCTGCTCTTAAAACACTTTTTGAATCAGTTGATCCGACAGTTCGGGCATTAAATGAACCCAGTAGGTCCGCGCATGGAGCGCCTGATTTTGCATTTTATAAAGGTACAAATAGCAATTTGGTTTTGGGCTATGTAGAAACGAAAGATTTAAATGTTGATTTAGACCAAGTTGAAAAAACAGAGCAACTCAAGCGCTATCTTGGTTACGCCAATTTAATTTTGACCAACTATATCGAATTCCGCTTTTTCAGAAACGGAAATAAGTACCAAACTGTTACTATTGCCAGAACACAAAACTCGGTTATCGCTCCGATAGAAGAAAACTATCCACTGCTGGAACGTGAACTGAAAGCGTTTTTAGAGGGTAAACCTGAAACAATCACCAATGCACAAAGACTTGCTGAAATTATGGGAGGCAAAGCCGCCCGCGTGAAAGATAACGTCATACAGTATTTAAAGAAAGATGATGATAAGAATCATGAATTGTTAAGAATCTTTAAAATTATGCAGGAGTTACTGATAAAAGATTTGACAGTTGATAAATTTGCAGATATGTATGCTCAAACTCTTGTTTATGGATTATTTATCGCAAGATACTATGATGAAACTCCTGAAAATTTCACTCGTGGAGAAGCGCGTGATCTCATCCCCGCGTCAAATCCGTTTTTGCAACATTTTTTTGATCATATTGCCGGTGCAACTTTCGATAGGAGACTCACTTATATCGTAGATGAATTATGTGACACATTCTCCGTTTCAGCTGTAGCCGAGATTGTAACTCAACATTATAACTTGTTTGGAGAAGTAATAGATAAAGATCCTGTAATTCATTTTTACGAGGATTTTCTTAAAGAATATGATCCGCTACTTCGGAAAAATATGGGAGCGTATTACACCCCCGTACCTGTAGTTCAATTTATAATACACGCTGTTGACGATATTTTAAAAAGCGAATTTGATCTTCCCCAAGGATTGGCTGACACGACAAAAATCGAACGGAAAATCATGCTGCAAGGTACGAAAGCAAAACAGACTCTTCATAAAGTGCAAATCCTTGACCCCGCTGTCGGAACCGCAACCTTTCTTAATGAAACCGTCAAATTTATTTATAAAAAATTCAAGAACCAGGAAGGGTTATGGGAAAGTTATGTTGAGAAGGAATTATTACCACGACTGCATGGTTTTGAACTAATGATGGCTCCTTATACTATCGCCCATCTCAAACTTGCCATGACTTTTAGAGAAACAGGTATCAATCACTTTGACCGGAGACTGGGTGTATATTTGACTAATTCTCTTGAAGAGGGAATTAAAGTAGGTGAAGATTTATTTAGCTTTGGGCTTGCGGAAGTAATTAGTAAAGAGGCCAAAGCAGCGAGTGTTATAAAGCATGAAACTCCTATTATGGTGGTGATCGGAAATCCTCCGTATAGCGGCGAAAGCTTTAATAAGGGAGCCTTCGCAATGAAGCTTGTCGAAAAATATAAATATGAGCCGGGCGGGATAGAAAAATTGAAAGAAAGAAATCCAAAATGGATTAATGATGACTATGTCAAATTTATTGCTTTTGCGCAAGATTTAATTTCAAAAACGAGTGAAGGAATTGTCGCCATGATTACAAATCATGGATATATAGACAATCCAACTTTTCGAGGAATGCGCTGGCAATTAACTAAAACTTTTTCATCAATTTATATACTCGATCTTCATGGCAACGCGAAGAAAAAAGAAGCGGCGCCTGATGGAGGAGTAGACAAAAATGTTTTTGATATCCAGCAAGGAGTGGCAATCATCGTCGCCGTGAAGCATAAAACCAAACGCAAAGAATTAGCTGACGTATATAAATCGGATATTTGGGGAACTCGTAAACATAAGTTTGATTTTCTTTTTGGGAATACGCTTGAGAAAATAAAATGGGAAAAGATCCGACTCAATGAACCCAGCTATTATTTTTTAAACAAAGATGAAAAGCTAGAGACGGAGTATAAAAAAGGAATAAAGATCAATGAACTATTTCCTGTAAATGGTATTGGAATAACAACCGCTCATGATAATTTAGTTATAGGCGATGATACAAGAGTGCTAATAAACAAAGCACAGTTGTTTATAAATTTTGTAGGATCAAACGCAGAACTATGTAGAAAATTAGAAATAAGAGAAAAGCCAGGGTGGAATATTACTAAAGCAAGAGAGGTATTATCAAAAGAGAATAATTTTGAAAAATTTATTACTCCAATAAATTATAGACCATTTGATATCAAAAATTGTTTTTATCATGAAAATTTAGTATGGCGCACTGTAAGCAAAATAATGGGCCATTTTTTAATAAAACAAAATTTAGGTATTGTTACTTGTAGGCAATCTTCTGTAAATACGAATTGGACATTGTTAAATATTACTAACAAAATTGTTGACGAATCGTTTGTATCAAATAGATCAAAAGAAAGAGGGTATGTTTTTCCACTTTATCTTTATGAAAGTGATGAGCAGAATAACTTGATGGATTTAAATTGTCGGAGACCAAATATAAATTTGAGTTTAGTAAAACAATTAATTACTAACATTGGAGAATATGCTTGGATGGATGACCATGAAATCCTCCCTAGCCCTCCTTTAAAAAAGGAGGGCATTCCTCTCTCCTCTATTAATGAACACCACCAATCCCCTCCCTTTTCTAAAGCACAACATCAGTCCCCTCCCTTTTCTAAAGGGAGGCTGGGAGGGATTTTAAATACAGTCAGCCCTCTTGATATTCTGGATTACGTATATGCGGTTTTACATTCTCCATCATACCGCGAAAAATATAAGGACTTTCTCAAATCCGATTTCCCCCGCGTGCCGGTGGCGAAGGATAGAGATAGCTTTTGGAAATTGGTCGCGCTGGGCGGAAGACTGCGCAGGCTTCATTTGATGGAAGATCCGGATCTTCAAAAACCAACCACCACTTATCCGATAAGAGGCGATAACCTTATTGAAAAAGTTGAGCTTCGAGGAGACAGGGTTTTTATAAACGACTTACAATTTTTCGGAGATATTCCAAAAGAAGCCTGGGGATTCTACATCGGCGGCTATCAACCCGCCCAAAAATGGCTCAAAGACCGCAAAGGCAAAAAACTAGCTTACGAAGATATCGTGCATTATCAGAAAATAATAACCGTCATTGAAAAAACTATCGTAATTCAAAAAAATATTGACGTGACATAAGGCAAAGATAAAGTAAATAATATATGAAGTACTATCGTTTTTTCACAGAGGAAGAACATAGAAAGGAATTCATTAATGGAAATGTGAGGTTTGGAAACCTCAATTTTTATAAAAATTGCAAAGATGTTACAAGAAAAGATAAAGATGAAGGTAAAACCATATGGAAACGCAAACTTGGATCAAACGATGTATTAAGTACTGGAGAAGGATTAGGTACGTTTTTTATTGTTTCAATTTGCGACGAAAATGTTGATTTTAAAAAAATGCTAGAAAAAGGCTATGTATGCGCTGCCAAAATACATGACATACAAAAACTTCACGAATTATTAAATAAACATTATACATTTGACTGGAAGATAGGAGATATAAGATTTGTAAAAGTAGAATACAATAGAGGAAATGATCCGCGTGTAAGCAAAGATCATCCCTCGGTTTATAGAAATGTGCATTATTTACAAAAATCAAATGAGGATGCGTATCAACATGAATGGAGACTTGTGATGAAATCTGAACCTGGCACAAACGACGAAAAAGAATTTACTAAAATAAAGATTGGTAATATTAAAGATATTGTTTCAACTGAAGATTTTTGAGGTATTTGAAAACAAATATATTTTGTGTTGATATTATTTATATAGTTAGAGAGTTTAAATCCCTCCCAACCTCCCTTTAAAAAAGGGAGGAGGCAGATGTTGTGCTTTTAGGAAAAAGAGGTGACAATGAAGAACATTTTAACAAAGGAAGGAAACAGGTGTGGATATTAGAAAAGGGAGGAGAGCGTGGCGAGTTGTTAGAAAAGGGAGGAAAAGTATGACTATTTTAGGAAAAAGTGAGGAGAATTGACTTAGATTCCCTCCTTTTTAATGGATCAAGTCCAAGCTAATTTTCCCTCCTTTTCTAAAGGAGGGTCAGGGTGGATTTCTTTTTATGACAATATACTACAATCCCAAACTCAAAAATTATTCGAGAAAGCTCAGGTCTCAAATGACTGATGCGGAGTTAAAATTTTGGAGTATTGCAAGAAAGAGGCAAATTGAAAATATCCAGTTTTTAAGGCAAAGGCCAATCGGAAAATATATTGTTGATTTTGTCAGTCTAAGTCACAAAATAATTATTGAAATTGACGGAAGTCAACATTATGAAGAAAATCATAAAATTAAAGATCAACAAAGAGATCTCCTTCTAAACAAACTTGGATATATTATTGTTAGATTTAATGATAATGAGGTGTTATCTAATATCGAAGGAGTTAGAGAAGAATTATATCGGAAAATTAAATCCCTCCCAGCCTCCCTTTAACAAAGGGAGGAGATCAAGGAGCGGGTTTTAACAAAAGGAGGAGGTATTCGTTGATGCTTTAGGAAAGAGAAGAGTCCCTCCTTTTCTAAAGGAGGGTCAGGGTGGATTTGAGAAAAAAGTAGGGGGATAAAAATATATAAAAAAATGAACATTAGAACAATTACAATAAAAGATAATAGTGAATTTAATAGTGTAGTTTCTCATCCTCTCCAATCCTTCGAGTGGGGAGAGTTTAGGAGAAAAACCGGTATAAAAGTTATCCGGCGCGGTTTTTTCGAAAAAAGAAAATTAGTCAAAGGTTTTACGCTCACCATTCACAAAATTCCCAAAACGCCTTTTAGCATTGGTTATCTTCCCAAAGGCGATATGCCAAATAAAGAATTAATAGATGAATTGCGAAGAATCGGTAAAGAAGAAAAATGCATCTTTATCCAACTGGAGCCAAATATCATTCTAAATCGTCATTCCGGGGAGGAGCAGGGCGAGGACTCCAGAATCGATTCTGGACAAGCCAGAATGACAAAGCTTGATCTTGTTTTGGCCGCCCACCCTCTCTTCACCAAATATACGTTTGTTTTAGATTTAACCAAATCCGAAGAAGAACTTCTGAAAGCCATGCATCCGAAAGCCAGATACAATATTAAGGTTGCGAAGAAGCATGGCGTTGAAATTATTGAAGACAACTCCGAAAAAGCTTTTTCAGAATATTGGCGGCTCATGGAAGAGACAACCAAGAGGCAAAATTTTTACGTCCACACCGAAAAGTATCATAAGTTACTCCGTGAAACACTAATGATTAAAGACTCCCCCTTTACTAAAGGGGGTAGGGGGGATTTCAATCAATTAACTTCTCATCTTTTCCTGGCCAAATATAAAGGCAAGATACTTACCGCCTGGACGCTCTTTGTTTTCAAAGACACATTATATTATCCCTATGGCGCCTCAAGTAGTGAAAATAGGGAAGTAATGGCAAGTAATCTCATTATGTGGGAAGCTATACGCTTTGGAAAAAAATTAGGTCTGAAAAAGTTTGATATGTGGGGCGCGCTCGGCCCCAATCCCAATCCGAAAGATCCCTGGTACGGCTTCCATAACTTTAAAGAAAAATATGCTCCA
>JAHIGH010000121.1 GCA_018900295.1 Patescibacteria group bacterium
GAGAAGTTTTTGACTCCGAAGGAGGTTTTGGATTATTTGGAGGGGAATTTACAAGGAGGAGAGACTATACTATTTAAAGGAGCGCGTTTTCTTGAAGGAGTGATTGAGCATTTATTGCGGGACAAAGAGGATATTGCCAAACTTCCAAGGAGAGAGGAGGCTTGGGGGAGAAGAAGGAAGGAGTGGGGACTATGACCCGCCTAAGCTTGCTTCAAGCCTTTTCAGTACTATTCGTACACGGCTTGAAGAGCGCTTGAGCGGCGGGCAGGGAGTTGAGAAATATGAAGAGGATTTATATTTTACATGGGTGGACATATTCGCTTGAAAAATGGAAACCGATTATTGAGTTATTAAATAAAAACGGAGTAGAAGTGGTTATGTTGAGGGTTCCTGGTTTGACTGTGCCGCATGACAAGGTTTGGCAACTGGATGATTATGTTGAATGGGTAAAAGGTAAACTTGAAGAAGAGGAGTTACCGATTGTTTTACTGGGGCATTCGAATGGCGGAAGGATCAGTATTGCTTTTGCGGCAAAATACCCTAAAAAAATAAAAAAGTTAATTCTTATTGATAGCGCCGGAATATATCATAATGAATTTCGTATAAAATTAAAGAGATTTGTGTTTGAAAAACTTGCAAAGATCGGGAAAGGTTTTAGCGATTCAGAAACACTGCGAAACATGTTATATAAATTCGCAAGAGTAAGTGATTATCAGAAGGCTGATTCAATACTTCGTAAGACAATGCTTAATTTAATTCGTACAGATATATCAAATTTATTTCCGAAGATTTCGGCACCAACGACTATAATTTGGGGAGAGAAAGATGATACTACTCCATTGGTTGATGGTAAGCTCATGCATGAGCAGATAAAAGGCTCGAAATTATTTGTCATTTGTAATACTAAGCATTCTCCGCATTTTACAAATATTGAGGAAGTAGGGGAAATTATTTTAAATGAATTAGAAATTAGGAATTAGAATAAATAATTTTCAATTTTCAATTAAATCTCAATTTTCATTTTTATAATTTTCATAGATTTTATTTTATAAATTAGTTAAATATGTCTGTTTTTAATTCACTTGGTTCTAATTATGATTTTAGTTTTGTAGCGCGAACATTATTTTCAGATAATAAAGCGGGTTATCGTTTGCAGCTAACAGAGTATCTTAAAAAAAAATATGGGGGCGAAGTATTATTAACTTATAAAGGCAGAGAGGCTTTAAGGTTAGCATTAAGAATTGCAGGTCTGTCTAAAAAATATACAGTCGGTATTTGCGGATTTACTTGTTACGCAGTTTATGATGCTGTAGTTCGGGAAGGATACAAGGTTCGATATTTAGATATTGCAGAGGGGGATTTGAATTTTTCTTTTGAGAAATTTATAGAAGGAATACATAAGCACCCCTCAATGAAGTTATTGATAGTTCAAAATACGCTTGGGTTTCCGTGTGAGATGGAAAAAATTTCAAAATTTTGTAAAGAGAGGAAGATTGTTCTTATTGAGGATTTGGCTCATAGTATAGGAGCAGAGTATTTTGAAGAACAGGAAGCAGGGACAGTAGGTGACTATATCGTCTTATCTTTCAGTCAGGATAAGATGGTTGATGGTATTTCGGGTGGAGCGGTAATAATCAAAGATCAAAGATCAAAGATCAAAGATCAAAGATTTATAAATATCCCTTTAGCGCAGCAGTGGAGAGATAGGTTTTATCCGTTGTTAACTTGGATTATTCGAGAAACGTATAGTTTTGGTTTGGGGAAAGTGTTGCATGCGATCTTTAAAAAATTTGATTTGCTTTCAAAACCGATGGGACAGTTGCAGACAGATAAAATTTACAGGTTGCCGAATTGGTATTGTCATTTAATTTATAGGCAATTTATGGGATTGGAGGAAGACTTGACTCATAGGAGAAAAATCGCATCTGTTTACGCTAATGGGATTCATAAGAGTGTTTTGTTGAATGTTTTGATGTCGCAAATTTCTAAGTCATCAAATTTACGTTTCCCGATTTTTGTCCCACTTCGCTCAGACTTCGCCAAGGCTTCATCAGGAAAGCAAGGCTACGAGGGACAGGTTGAAAAAAGAGAAGAGCTGATTGCGTTTCTAAATAAACAAGGTATATTTGTCTCCGATATTTGGTATGATAGTCCGATTGCTCCTAAAAGATTTTTGCGTCTTACTGATTATGATCATGAATGTCCCAATAGCGAGAAAGTATCTTCAATGATACTTAATTTACC
>JAHIGH010000122.1 GCA_018900295.1 Patescibacteria group bacterium
AAGCTATTATACCTTTAGTACCACAAATATTCATTTTTAATACCGATTATATTGATTTAATAAGCTTTACATTTTTACGAAAATTCATTTACACAAGTCAGGAGATATATACAAAAACCCCGGAAACTGCAAAATATACGCGCGAAAATAAACCCGGAATTGTTCTATTACAGTTGATAACAGAAAAAGGCAGTCTGAACTATAACTATTAATATTCTATAACAAAGAATTATTTGCGGCTTTTTTTATTTTTCTTTACAGAAGCCCTTTGCGTATGCACGCGGGGATGCTTGCTATTACTCACAAGATATAACAAACCTATTAACAAAGAAAAAACAATTACTGTCAGGGTAATAAATGAAGAAAAGCTATTCCCTTCAATAAGACTTTCGCTATTTGTGTAAAAAAGCATAAAAACCCCAAACCCTATTAACACAATAAAAAAAGATGTAATTGCCTTAGCAGTATCAAGATGAGAAGATTTATTCATACATATATGATAAATACTTTTCCCCTAAAATGTCAATACCCCATTAATTTACCGAAACGATTTTATAAGTGACCTCTCCTTTTGGAGTCTCGATTTTTATCTCGCTGCCGGCAAATTTCCTTGCGATCGCCATCCCAATCGGCGATAACAATGATAATTTACCTTGACTTGGATCAGCCTCCAAATCACCAACAATATTAAAAGTCATTGATTTTTTACCATCCGACAAAGTAACCACACTGCCAATGCCCACCATCTTCGAATTTACCACCTCCACAACCACTGCTGCTCTCAAATGAAACTTAATTACTTGAAGCCTGTTATCTATAAAAGAAAGCTTGGACCTGGCAGCCTTATAATAACCATTCTCGCTCAAATCTCCCAACTCTCTCGCTTTTTTCAAATCCTCTACTGCGGCCGGACGTTGAACAAGTAATTCCTGATACTCATTTTTCAATTTATCGTAACCTTCTTTAGTAAAACGTATTTGTTTCATTGCTGACAAATATACCAAATTATTAACGAAATGTATATAAAAAAATTGTAAGAAAAATATAACAAAAAGTTGACAAGAAATTGAGAGCAAGCTAAACTTACCCCGTGGCCAGTCCATACATATTGACAAAATCTGATTTACTTATTAATGTAATGCAGGATAGCCCACGCGCCGCCCAATTACTGACAGAATACGGCCTGCATTGTCTAACCTGCTTTTTCAGGGAATTTGACACGCTGGAAATGGGAGCCAAAGTACACGGTATGACCGATGACGAACTGGACAATATGATAAAGGAAATAAACTCGCAATTAAAAAAAGAATGGAAAGAGCAAGAACAAAAAAAATCTAAATCCAAAATTACAAATTCTAAATAATATCAAAATCCAAATATCGAATATCAAAACTGTTTTGAATTTAAAATTTTGAACATTTGAATTTATTTGGAATTTGGTGCTTTGAATTTTGAATTTTTCTTATGAATAAATCATTAAAAACCATAAACCTGCATGTCTCCACCACCGGCGGCAAAGAAATCCTCCGCGGTATTTCACTTACTGTAAAAAAGGGAGAAATTCACGCGATCATGGGACCCAATGGCGCTGGAAAATCAACCTTTGCTCAAGTCCTCATGGGTCATCCTGATTTCAAAACCACGCAAGGAAAAATCGAAATAAATGGCATAAATATTACTCATCTTTCGCCCGATCAACGGGCCAAAAATGGATTATTTCTAGGCTTCCAGTACCCTGTCGAAATCCCGGGAGTCAATTTTGCCAGTTTCTTACGTATGGCAATAAATGAAAATCAAAAAGTAGGAAAAAAAATCTCTCCCCTCGCCTTCCACCGGCAATTATCCGATCAAGCCCAACAACTCGCCCTCTCTAAAGACATTACCAACAGATCACTCAATGAGGGTTTTTCTGGTGGAGAAAAGAAAAAAGCTGAAATATTGCAATTTGCTTTAATAAAGCCTGAATTCGCTGTTCTTGATGAGCCAGACTCAGGCCTTGATGTGGACGCGCTTAAATACATCGCTAAAACCATTCTATCACTTGATTACCCGTTCGGCCTTATCCTTATCACGCATTATCAACGGATATTACATTACATCAAGCCGGACTTTGTCCATATCATGATCAATGGCAAGTTAGTAAAATCCGGAAATTACAAACTTGCAGAAAGAGTTGAAAAAATTGGATATGAAGAATACTTGTCATTCCGAGCGAAGCGTTAGCGGAGTCGAGGAATCTCATGCCACAGATCCCTCCATGCGCCCTTTCGGGCTTAATCGGGATGACAAAATTATTATGAAATCTCAATCCATAATTAAAAATTCATATAACTTAGGTTTTCACAAACCGGAGTCATCGGTTTTCAGGACTCCCAAAGGCCTAAATCGGGAAATTGTAGAATCAATTTCCCGCTTCAAGCAGGAACCGGCTTGGATGCTCGATTTTCGCCTGCAAGCACTCA
>JAHIGH010000123.1 GCA_018900295.1 Patescibacteria group bacterium
CCAATACGATGCTAAAAAATATCTTGCGAAAAGCAGCAGGACACTTGTTCTCAAAATCCCGGATTCTCCATCCCCAAACGCAAAACGGAAAAACATAACGAAAGCTTCCTTAAAAGTATTTCGCGGAATCCAGTTCGCAATCGCATTCTTCGCGAAAACTATTTTGGCATCGATATCCTTTAATCTGTTGGCGAAAACATAATCTTCGTTATGTGAAAATCGTTCATCAAAGCCCCCAGCTTTTTTCCAAACGGCTTTGGTAAATGCAATAGAACGTGTTGCCGGGAGAAAGTTATCAGGATCAACTTTATCGGGCATTACTAAAACATATGGAACTAAACATTTCTGAAAAATATTTTTAGCTAATCCTCTATAATATCCCGCAACGACATCTATTCTTTTGTCTTTGAACGGCTTTGTGATGTTTTCAAGCCATTTTTTATCTAATATATTGCCGGAATCAGAACAGACAATGATATCCCCTGCGGCCTTTTTAATCGCCTTATTCCTACCCACCGACCGATTCCCCTCTTTTACTAAAACCCTAAACTTAATTCGTTTCAATTTTCGGTCCTTTATGTTTGATTTTTTATATTTAATACTTGATACTGTCGTATCGTTACTCCCTCCATCCACTATAATAACCTCATCAGGTAATTTTGTTTGGGAAAATATGGATTTGAGAAAATTATCTATATTTTTTTCTTCGTTAAAAACAGTAGTTATGAATGATATTTTCATGCTTGCGTTTTAAATTGCCGCAAGTGTATTATACCATTATGATTGATCCTTACAGAATGGTTGTTGTAAACGTAATAGCGTCTTGTCTCCTACTATTTGGTATTGGGGTCTATAAATATATTTACCCAAAACGAAAGATCAATTTTTTTATATTATTGCTAATTATTTCTATGCTTCCTCTCATAAGCCTTCTCAGAGCGGGAACGTATGAAAGCGGGGATTTCAATATTCACATTTATCGAATAATGTCTTTTTATGATTCTTTGACTGAAGGAAATTTCATGCCATCATGGGCCGCTGAACTTAATGCCACATATGGAAACCCACTTTTTATTTTTAATTATTCGTTTTCTTATTATGTGATCTCACTTTTTCATTTTTTCGGTCTTAGTTTTATAGCTAGTATGAAAATATATCTTGGGCTTGCTTTTTTTCTTTCCGGCATTTTTATGTATCTGTGGGTAAAAGCCTTAACAAATAGCAAAATTGCTTCTTTTACAGCGGCAATATTCTATTTATTTACTCCATATCACTTAATAGATTTTCATTTCAGGGCAACACCAGGAGAGTCGACATCATTTGCACTTATACCACTCTTATTTTATTTTGTTACAAAATATTTTAAAGAAAAAAAGTTCATTTTTTTGATTTTATCAAGCATCTTTACAATACTATTATTTTTAGCGCATCCTTTGCTCGCTTTCGTCCTTTTTGGTATTCTTGTGCTTTATATCTTTTTTTGGGCATATATTAACAAGGATTATTACTTATCATTTTTAAATCTCTTCGCATTAGTCATTGGATTTATTGGTTCTATTCATACATGGATTCCTTTTTTTATCTATAAACCTTATATGTTCCAGGATCCCAGTCGTCAACTTTCTTTTATCAATTTTGTTTCACTTTTTTATTCTCCATGGAGATATGGCTTTCTTTTTCAGGGGCATTATGGAGAGCTCGCGCTTATGATTGGCTATACACAAATTCTTGTAATTATTATACTTGTTTTACTTTTTATCACAAAAAAAGTTCCTTCTAAGATAAAATCATATCTACTGTTTTGGTTGTGTATGTTTTTCTTTTTTCTTTTTCTGATGCATCCGTATTCAAATATAATATGGCAGTTCTTGCCGAATTTGTGGATGCTGGTTCCCTTTGGGAGATTGCTCCTGCCCACCGCTGTTATCACATCCGTACTAGCGGGATACTTTATACTTGTCTTCTATAAATCAAAGACAAAAAGAAAATTTATATACCTTTTAATATTTTTTACAATAGGATCCACAATGCTTAACTGGGGACACAGGAGAGTTATACCTGAAATTGACGACAAAATTCTTCGGGCGGGTGTTTGGAAAAGTACTGTAACAGAAGGGGTAACTGCTTACTTTTTAAACAATAAATGGGCAGACCTAAATAGTTTTTGGTTTTCCGAATTACCAAAAAATCATCTGGAGATAACAGAAGGAAAAGGAATTATTAAGCAAATTAAAAGAACTTCAATCATGCATACCTATATTATTAACGCGGAGACACCAATTGCTATTAAAGAAAATACATTGTACTTTCCCGGATGGTCTTTAAAAAGTAATTATAAACAGATACCTATCTATCCGGGTAAGAGGGGGGTCATTAACGCAAAACTCCCACAGGGAATCCAATACGTTGAACTTGCATATGAGGATATGCCAATCTATAAATTGACTAAAATGATCAGCGCGGGGATATTTCTCGGCCTTTTATTTATTCTGTTAATTAATATTTTTAAATTCAGGAAAATAAGTAAAAAATCTTAATTTATCCGTCTTATTTTGCGAGCAATCCAAAGCATTTCTCCGGGTAAGCTAAGATACCATATAGGTTTTATTATAAATCCAAATTTAAGAATCATCATAATATATTTACCAAACCAAAATCTTTTTAGAGAGTTATTTAACTGATCATATGTTGTCGCAAAAATATAACGTTTGGTAGCAATATGCTTAAATCCACTTAATTTCGCAAGGCAGTTAAGACTTTTATGAGTAAAATATTGTATATGCTGACCTTGCCAATACCACCAACGCCGACCCAAAATTTTGCTTATGATTCCATCAACATCTCCTGTCCAAAGTACTAAAAGACCACCCGGCTTGAGAAGATGATTTAAGTATCTCATTTCCTCTTTTGGATTTTCAAGGTGCTCAATGACTCCCCATAAAGTAATAACATCATATTTTTTAGAAAATTGTTTTGCTAATAATTTTAAGGATTTTTTGCATACAATGATTCCTTTTTTCTTTGCAATTTCAGAAGACCAACGTGATAATTCTAATCCTTCAATAGTATATCCGAGCTCTTTAGCAACAATCAAAAAATCTCCGGTGGCACATCCAACATCTAATAATCTTCCAGTTGATTTAAGCTTACTTAATATCCGTAATACCGCTTTTGCTGATAATATACGAGATTGTGCATGACGAAGATATTCTTTATCAATTACGTCCTTGTAGTTTTTATAGATATTTTTTGGTATGGGTGAACAAAAGACATGAGTACAATTGAGGCAACGAACAACACAAAATGTATTTCCGGTTTCCTGTGTGAACTCGTAAGTGAATCTTAATTTTTTAGGATCCAAATTCGCAGGATACCATTGTTTTATATTTTTAGAACCGCAAATAGGACATATGTTACCTTTCATAATTGAAAATAATAGCATTATCGGGGCTTTCGGGCAATTACTAAAAGATTGGTTCCTTCTTTTTCTTCCACGCTAATATATTTCAAAAATATTTTCACTAATAAATCTTCCATAAATTTAGGACGAAAAACAACTCTTTTTCCAATCAGCGGCCTAAATAATTGAGAAGGCCAGGCAGTGATTAATAAGAGATCGAAAAGCCGTGTTACTTTGGTTGAAATAATATTTTGAGATTTATCTATTCTGAATCCTGCTTTTTTAACTTTTTTTATCCATTCTTTTTTTGGCAATAATGTTTGCCTGTGGAATAGCGAATTATATCCCTTTGTAGCAAGACTACTTAAGGTAGGAAAACCGATTTTCTGGAAGAATGGCCTGTAAAACGTTGCAGCGTCTACTTCATCCGTTTCCAGGGTTAAAAACAACACGCCTCCGGGCTTGAGGATTCTGTATGCTTCTTTTAAGGCCTTATCAGCGTTATCTATGTGCTCTAATGTGCTAATTGAGAAAATTGATCCGTAACTATTGTCTGAAAAAGGCAGGTCGCGGGCATCGGCTAATGTGAGATTTTTATATTTTTTCGTTTTTGATGCGGCATAAAGATCTTTCGCACAGATATCAACTCCCATATCTATAGGCTCATCCGCAAAAGCAACGGCGAACTCCCCAAAACCACAACCAATATCAAGCACAGGATGTATCAATTCTGTTCCTGCCAAATGCTTTGCCTCTATAGACCGCCATAGCGCCAAACCCAAAGGACTTATTTGTAAATATCTCCTAAAATATTTTTCTATTTGTGAGATTCTTGTTTTACTTTTTTTATTCATAATTTATCAATAAACCTCAAGCGTATTAATGTCCATAAGGCTTCTATTACTTCTCTCCAATTCAAATTTGACTTTGAAACTTCTTTAAAATGAAAATCTATGGGAACCTGTGCAAATATCAATCCTTTCTTGTAACAAATATATGCTATTTCCGAAAGGACAATATAACCTTGTGATTTTACATGAAAAGTGGTGATAAATTCAACCGCTTTTCTGGAATAACAGCGGAATCCGTCAGTGTAATCGGTGATTGGTATACGGAGAAGAAATTTTGCCAGATTATTTATACAAAAACTCATTAGCTTTCTTTTGAAATTCCATCCCGATATTCTTGATGATGGTAAATATCTTGAAGCGATGACGACATCCGCATTTACGCATTTATCTACAAGTTTTTTTATGTACTTTGGATTATGGCAGAGATCCGCATCCATCTCAATAAAATATTTAGTTTCTTTATTTTTTAATGCTTTCTTAAGACCTACTATGACCGCAGACCCTCTACCCCCTTTGTTTTTTCTTATAATAATTTGTACTCTTTTGTCATTTATAAACTTTGATTGAATGAGCGAAGCGGTGCCGTCAGGAGAACTATCATCGACAATTATTATGTAAACGAAGGGAGCTTGATGTAAAATTTTTGATATATTTGAAATTATACCTTCCCGGGCGTTATATGTCGGAATAATAACCGCAATTTCATTATTTATATTTTTCATTATAATATTTTTCCCAAAGTGTTGTATATATTTTTGTCATCTCTTCCCACGTCTGCTTCTTCACCCATTCATAGGCGCTCTCAATCATCTCCCGCTCAAGTTTGGGATTATTAATTATTTTTTCCACTTGATTAGCCAGGCGTTTTGCGTCATTTTTGATAAAAATAAACTTGGCAAACGGGGCCATTTTTAGATAGTTTTCTTTAACAGGATTATCGTATACTGCGAAAACTAAGCGTTTGCCGGCCATTGCTTCGAGGATTGATAAATAACGCGAGACAAATGCAAAACGGTAATTCTTAAAATATTGCTCAGGATTTTTTTGAAAACCAATGGCTTTTGCTTTTTTATCTAATAAATTTTTATCAGGTCCATCTCCGACAATAAGAAACTCAAATTTGGGATATTTTTTTCGTAATAATTTGAATGCTTCGTTGTACGTCAATATTCCAGTCTGCGCGTCCAGGCGGCCGTAAAAAAGAGCGGAGTGTTTTATAAACCCCCTCCGGCTCCCCCTTATCAGGGGGAGAGCTTTAATATCCACTGCGCCGTAGGAGACGAAGGCTGGGTGAGTGCCGTACCATTTTTTTATGAAATCTCCGATGCAAATATTGCCGGATGATAATTTTTCTGAGATTTTTCGAGTGAAAATGGCTTTTTTAGTAATCGGATAGCTTTCATACCCATGGAAGGTTGTGTAGACCGGTTTACGGGGATAAAGCAAACGAAATGGCATATACCAGAAGAATACGTCATGGCAATGAATAATATCAGCGTCTTTGATAACTTTTCTAATCTTCCATAAGTTTTTCCATATCCTGAATTTTTTGAAACTGTCTTCATGGCCGACAGGCATTCTGATTACCTCAATACCATTAATTTTGTCATTCCGGACTTGATCCGGAATCCAGGGACTTCTAATGTTTTCTTTCTGGATTCCCGCTTTCGCGGGAATGACATCGATTATAGAATGATGCAAATTAGAGAATTCCTCAGTAATGACTATAACCTTGTGGCCTTTTGTGACAAGTCTTTTGCTTACTTCTAAAACGTGTTTTTCTACTCCGCCAATGTGCGGATAAAAGAGACGGGCAAGAAAAAGGATTATCATAATAACTTTTATATTTTATTACATTTTCATAATAAAAGACAATTAAAAAAATATTTACAAAATTCGGGAAGGACGTGAAGGAAAATTTTATGTAAGTCTTGTTGGAGATTGAGGCCTGGCCCGAGCAATCGGTGTTTCTATATCTGTTATTTCTCTAGTATTTAAATATCTACCAATGAAGGAATTACATCTCTGAAGATAATTTGTTAAATTTTTGTTTTCCTGATACTCTTTTTCTATACTTTTTAATTTTATTTCAGCTTGTTCAATTTGGGTGGGAGTTAGATTTTCTTTTATTCTATATTCTCTTCCAGTGAAACCTCCTTCTTTACTATCCGCGTAAATAGTACTCGGCTTTTTGAGATTCATAATATTTCGTAAATCATCTACCGTAGCAATCTTCATAGACTCCCCCATCCCCGGATGGTTATGAAATAACTCTAATAATTCATAATCTTCCGGAAGTTTTCCTCCTACTTCCATCGAATATGTTATGCCATCGCGGCATAAAATTTTTTTATTTCTCCTAGGAATGACTTCTATTTGATTATTACTTTCTCCAATAAAACCTCCTCCTTCAAATCTCAAAGGCGTAACTCCTCTAGCAATGAGATTGTCACCTAACTTTTCCAGATCTATTCCCGTTTGAATTTTTATTGTGTCATAAACATTACCGCGGCACATATGACCATCCTCCATCCTCGCTTCGCATTCTAGATTTTTTATACTAAACCCCTTTGTTGTGTCATGGTGTGGTGATGAAACCCTATATAATTGCTCGTTTATAATAAGACTGTATTCCTTTAATAAAAACTTGGATTCTTCGCTTTTCATTGATAACGTAATTTTATCTTTAATCTTTCCGTTTGTATCGGTGTTTTCTATAATTACAGTATCACCATCTCTTATTCCACTAGCGGCAACGAGTATAGCCTCCTTTTTCATATTTATCGCTTTTTTTTCAACCCCAGAATATTCTTTGTCTGGTGTCTCCCTGCCTCTAATATTAGATAGATTTTCGTTAAATTCCATATATTTTATTTATAAAATTTCTATGTGGACCCGAGAGGATTTGAACCTCTGACATCTGCAATGTGAATGCAGCGCTCTACCGCTGAGCTACGAGTCCGTTTGGTCTTGCATGACAACTTGGTTTCATCTTAGCAAAAACACTTGTCGTTGACAAATGTGAAGAGCTATTGAGATAATTAGAAAACCGATATGGAGGTTTTGAAAAAGATATATTCTTTTTTCTTAGATACGATGCAGACAATTCTTCTGGCTGCGTCTATTTTTTTGGTGATTTATATTTTTCTTATGCGTCCGTTCCAGGTGAGCGGTGAATCAATGTTCCCGACATTTAAGAATAAAGAATATATACTTACCAATCTTATTGTATTACGTTTTGAGACGGCTCACAAAGGCGACGTTATTGTCTTCAAAGCCCCGAAGGATATTGAAAAAGACTTTATTAAGCGTGTAATTGGCGAGCCCGGAGACACGATCCAGCTTAAGGATGGATTTGTTTATGTTAACGGCCTGCTTTTGGATGAAAGTTCTTACCTCGCTAGCGATGTCAGAACTTATGGAGGTTCTTTTTTGCAGGAAGGAGATCAGATTGTCGTTCCCGAGGGGTATTGTTTTGTTATGGGAGATAATAGAATGTATAGTTCGGATTCAAGAGAGTGGGGATTTCTTCCTAAAAAGGATGTCATTGGTGTTTCTTTCTTTGTTTATTGGCCAGTGAATACAATGAGAAGTGTGAAAAATCCATATACTTCTGCAAAGTAATTTTATGAGGTCAGGATTTTGTGGAGAGATTGAAGTTTTTCGGTAGTAACTTGCGGGTCGCCTTTTATTATAATAACAATTTTTACCTGTCTGCCTGATTGATGTATTGATACATCATCTGCAGCATATTTTTCCTGAATTTCTTTGGCCATTTGATCCTGTTCCGGAACCCATAAATGAGTTTTTTCGGACTTGGGCTCTTTCTTTTGAATATCACCTTTTATCCTTCTGGTTAATTCTTCTGTTTGGCGCACTGTGTAATTGTCCTTAAGAATAGTCTTGAATACATCCAGCATTAATTTGGGGTCGCCGAGTGTGAGTAATGGGCGGACATGACCTTCGGTAATCACACCTGCCACTAACGCGTCTTTTATGGCATCCGGCAATGAGAGAAGACGGATTGTGTTAGAAACCGCAGGGACGCTTTTTCCTACTCTTTTGGCAACTTCTGTTGTTCCCAGTCCAAATTCGTCAATAAGCCTTCTGTATGCCAGTGCTTTTTCGATAGGATTGAGGTCTTCGCGCTGAACATTTTCAACTATAGACATTTCAAGCATGCCTTGAGGGGTGGTTTCTTTGACAACAACCGGTACTTTTTTTAAGCCAATAACTTTTGCCGCTCTCCAACGGCGTTCTCCGGCAATGATTTGGTAGCCGGCAGGCGTTTTGGCGACAACTAGCGGCTCGAGTATTCCCTGTTCGCGTATAGACTCAACTAAATCCGTAAGGGAATCAGGGGTAATTACGCCTCTAGGTTGAAGTGGATTGGATTGCAGTTGATCGGTTTCTAATTCATGTATTTCACTTACGATGGAGTTATTCATTTATTACTTCTACAATCTTTCTTCCCCGCAGTTGTCTGTATTGTATTTTTCCATCTGCTACAGCGTAAAGTGTAAAATCTTTTCCCATGGATACTCCTTTTCCACCGTGAATTCTGCTACCTCTTTGGCGAACAATTATATTGCCATTAATAGCTTTTTCTCCCCCATATAATTTAACCCCTAGATATTTGGGCCGTGAATCCCGATTTCCAGCTACTGATCCTTGTGCTTTTGTATGAGCCATATATAGTTATGAGTTATGAGTCATTAGTTATGTCATTAGTTATGTCATTAGTTATGAGTCAACAGTTATGTGTTATTAGTTATGAGTCAAATGTAAAATAATTATGAAAACTTTATCATTACTTTTCACAGATGTCAAGCGAATATTAGTATTTTGTATTAAGTAGTTAGTATTAAGTATTTAATCTTTATTCCTTAATAGTTTTTACTTTTGTTTTAGCTACTTTTATAGCTTTGATTTTATTTTCCTGCTTTGTTGCCGGTTGATTTGTTGAAATTTTTTCTATTTGTATTCTTGTAAGCAGTTGCCTATGTCCCTGCACCCTTCTATAGCGAGACTTCGCTTTAAATTTGGCTACACGGATTTTATCTCCCTTAAATTGTTCAATTACTTTTGCTGATACGGAAATATCACTGAGCAGAGGCTTGCCTATTTTGCATATACCATCATCAGAAAAGAGTAATACTTTTTCGAATTTATGTGTTTTTCCCGCTTCAATGTCAATTTTGTCAACATCCAGCACGCCGCCTTCTACTGCTTTGTATTGTTTGCCTCCTGATACTATTATTGCATATTTCATCTTAACAACAGATTATACCAAAATCTCTACCTGATTTCCAGCACATTTCTTTTCTTGTGCGAAATACTTATAGAGGATGCTATTGCCAGAAATATAAAGCTGGACATTAGCGAGCTACCACCAAAGGAAACAAACGGCATTGTGACACCGACTACGGGCAGGAGGCCAATATTCATACCTACATTTAGGAAAAATTGTATTAGAAAGAAAAAAAAGCAGCATATAAGAAAAATTTTCTCGAAAAGACTATTGTTTTCTATGAAAATAAAATAAATACGGTAAAGAAGAAAAAGAAAGGCGAGGATGATAATCAGGCCGCCAACAAATCCCATTCCTTCTGAAATGGTCGCAAAGATAAAGTCGGTATGTCTTTCGGGGAGGAAACGAAGGATTGATTGGGTACCCTCTCCTAAGCCTTTTCCCGAGAACATGCCGGAGCCTACAGCTATTAATGCCTGTATGCTATTGTAGGAGGCTCCAAGCGGATCCCGGTTGAGTTGAAAAAATGTAAGAATCCTTTGGCGCTGGTACTCGTGAAGCATTGTCCAAAATAAAGGAGAAAGCAAAATAGCCGGTAAAGCAGTAATACCAAACCAATATATCGGAAAACCTATGACAATTAAAGCAAGAAAAAAAACTGCGGTGTAAATCAACGCACTACCCAGATCGGGCTGCAGATAAATCATAATAATAACAGGTAATAAAAATACAATCGCGATAAGTAAGGTTTTGAAGGTTGGATTTTTGTTGTCTGAAATAAAGGCAGCAAAGGAGAGAGAGAGTAGCGGCTTTAGAGTTTCGGAAAATTGTATACGGATTCCGAGGAACTCAACCCACCGCACGGCTCCCCTGCTTTCAATTCCAATAATAAGAACTATAAGAAGCAATACTAAGGAAACTATATATAGAGGATTTTTTAATATTTTGAGTGAGGAAATATTTATTTGGGAAATAATAAGAAAGAAAACGACTGAAATTATAAGCGAAATGATTTGGTTGCGAAAATATAAAGGGTTTATTGAAGCGAGCGTGGCAAGCCCGATGAACGTGAGGATAACTACGGGGGCAAG
>JAHIGH010000124.1 GCA_018900295.1 Patescibacteria group bacterium
GATATTCTGATTGATTTTCTAAATAATCATAAAAAAGCAGCCATAGTCGCCCCCCTTCTCTACAACAAAAATAATGACCCATATCAATTGCAGGGAGTAAAAGAATTAACGCCTTTTCGTGCGATTGTAGTATTTTCATTTTTAAACAAATTATTTCCCAAAAACAAAGTTTTTCAAAATTACTATTTAAGGGATTGGGATAAAAAAACTACGAAAGAAGTTGACGTGATCCCCGGCACTGCTTTTATGATCCGAAAAAATATTTTTGACAAAATAGGAGGTTTTGACGAAAAATTCTTCCTTTACTTTGAAGAATTTGATCTGTGTAAAAGAGTCAAAGCATTAGGCTGGAAAATATTTATATATCCGCAAGCAAAAGTCTTTCATGCTTGGGGTTCAAGTACGCGGCATAGGACAGATATAAAAAGGATTTTCCTCAAAAGCCGCTTTTACCACTTCAAAAAGCATTTTGGCATTCTCCCTGCGCTTTTTACAGAAGCCTTTCTAAGAGTGAATAAATACACCTTCCTGTTATTACTCATCTTAATCATTGGAGTTTTTCTAAGAACATATCGTATTTACGAAACAATGCCTTTCATCGGCGATCAGGCCTGGTTTTATTTATCAGCAAGGGATATGTTGCTGACTGGGAAAATTCCTCTCGTAGGAATTGAATCAAGTCACCCATGGCTTCATCAGGGAGCATTTTGGACATACATTTTGGGCCTGGGATTTTTAGGTTTCGGTCTTAGCCCTTATACAGGGATGTATATAAGTATTTTTTTGAATATTTTAACTATTTTATTTATGTACAAATTGGGTTCACTCATGTTTTCTCAGAGACTTGGCATAATTTCAAGTCTTTTATATGCCGCCTCGCCGATAGTGATTTTGAGTGCAAGAATGCCTTATCACACAAGCCCTATACCTCTACTTACGCTCTTTTATCTATGGGCTTTGTATAAATGGGTGAAAGGATATCCTAAATATTTTCCTGTCGTCATACTATCTCTCGCCCTTTTATATAATTTCGAAATTGCGGCATTCCCGCTCGCTATCGTATTTCTTATTATTTTATTCTTTGGATTTTGTGGGAAGAAAAAATGGGCAGGAGCAATTCTCACTAAAAAAATTGGTTTTTATTCCACAGCCGCTTTTCTTGTCCCTATGCTTCCGATGCTCATCTACGATTTTGGTCACGGATTTCCCCAAACCCTCCGGCTTCTTGCATGGATAGGATATAAAATTCTTGTCTTTTTCGGCTACCCGCCGTTCCATCCTGAAATAGCGTCTCCCAATTTTACACAGATGGGCTATTTTATTGCCGGTTTTACTAATAGATTGATCTTTCTACCAAACACTTATTTCGCCATTATCTTGATGGTTTTAAGCCTTGGTTTCTTCTATAAAACGCTGTTTGATCAATTTACAGCAAAAAAACATAAAACATCTTTTGTTCTCCTGGGACTTGTCTTTATCATTAGTCTTGCGGGTATTATCGCGACGAAAACAACATCGGAAGCTTATTTACCGATTCTTTTCCCAACCTCAATTTTTATAATAGCCATTTTTTTTGATAAGCTTTTACAAAAGAAATATGTCCTTACTTCGTTTATACTGTTATTAATAATAGTTATAATGAATGCGTATTCAGTAATGATGCAGGAAAAAGGCCAGAGTTTTTATGATCGATTGGCGGCTGCGAAAAAAATAGTTTCACAAGCCCAGGGAAGAAGGTATAATTTAATAGGCCGGGGCGAAGGCAGTCAATTCTCGAGCTTTACAATGAATTATGAATATCTGACCTGGTGGTTGGGTCACGCCCCATCAAAAGAACAAACAGATTTGCAGTTTATTATAAGTGAAGACAAAAAAGGAATTAAAGTTAAGATTTTACTCCTCCCCTGATAAGGGGAGGCCGGGAAGGGTTATTATAATGATAACAGCAATAATACTTACCAAAAACGAAGAAAAAAATATAAAAGACTGTCTCAAAAGCTTGTCCTGGTGTGATGAAAAAATCGTGATTGACGATAAGTCAGAAGATCGGACACTTGAAATAGCACAAAAACTAGGCACAAAAGCATATAGTCATCGGTTGATCAATTTTTCCGATCAAAGAAACTTCGGACTGGAAAAAGCGAAAAACGATTGGATTCTTTTTATCGATGCGGATGAGAGAATACCGCAGGCATTATGGTATGAAATAATGCAATATGTCAACGAACCTATCGAAAATTTCAACGGTTTTTTTCTCAAAAGAATAGACGTAATATGGGGAAAAGAATTAAAACACGGCGAATCGGGGACATTAAAATTATTGAGACTAGGTAAAAAAGGGAACGGAAAATGGAAAGGAATTGTTCACGAAAAATGGAATATCTCCGGTAAAACCGAAACCTTGAATAACCCACTTTATCATTATCCGCACGCAACAGTTGGAGATTTCCTTCAAAAAATAAATAAATATACGGATCTTCGCGCGAAAGAGTTGTATGAGCAGGGGATACGAACAAATTGGTTCCTCATCCTCCTTTACCCAAAAACGAAATTTATTCTGAATTATTTTATCCGCCTCGGATTTCTTGATGGTCTCCCGGGTCTTATAACAGCCATTATGATGTCCTTCCATTCATTCTTAGTCAGAGGCAAACTCTGGCTCTTATGGCAAAATAAAAAATGAGAAAAATTTACTTTTTTGCATTCACGTCCTGGAGTTTGTTTATTTTATTCCTCTATTTTCAGCATTTTTTTTCTAAAATTAAATAACTCGCTTACGTACTGTCATTCCCGCGTAGACGGACGACGCCACGTAATGCGCCACCTCGAAAAGAATAGTCCTCTTGGAGGAGATATGACCCGTTGTGGTGAAGCCCCAGAAATTTTGATATATAGATTATAGTCTCCCCTGCTCAGGGGATCATTTTCCTTATAAAGCATCTCTTAAAAACTTAAAAGAACTAGGTAGAAACTCTATTATTGTTGATAAATCTGCTTATGATAAAGAATTTAATATCAAGCAACAACGTTTTGATGGAAAGTATGTTATAGATACACTAAAAAACACACATTTATTATGTTTTGTTAAATCATTTAAAAATTATTATGTGTTTGAATTTACAAATAACAAAAAATAGATGTAGCATATTTGACTACTTCCAGGCCGTAATTTGGTAGACTAATAAATCACCGGAGCTAAAAACCTCTTTTTGTTTTTGTATAAAACGTGATATATCCGTATCATATTTATAGGCCGCAACAACAATAATATATTTTACATTTTTTTGTTTCATATCATTAAGAATTATCTTATCATCGTAAAAATGCCAGGTTGACTGGTAATAAATAGCGTCTTTGGTGGGATTCCTTCGCTCAAAAATAAAATATAACATTGGAGCGTAAGGATAAGCGAGAATATAATCATTTTGTGTGGTATGAGCCTTTATATACCCCGAAACTGCAATTAGATTTACGGCGCCTTGCTTTTCTACAAGAAGACCTTTCGTTCTTGGAAAAGGAAGTTGAGTATTCAGCTGAGAATATTTTGGTTCATATCTGTAGCTTTTTGTAAAGAAAGTTAGATAAAAGCCGATGAGTATGTTAATTATTATAAAAATTATCACATAAATTCTTAGTTTATGCGTGTATCCAAAAAGTAATATAGCGACCATTATAGATCCAAGGAACGGATATACATGCAGCAAATCACTTTGTGGAAAGATGGTTATAGCAAATCCTGTTACTGCCATGAATGCAAATCCAAATTTTTTCCAGTCTTTATTTTTTTTGAATAGATAACTCAGTAAAAAAAGAGCGAAAACTATCGGCACATAGTAAGGTAATAGTTTGAAGATGCCAAATGGTTGAGTAATATATGTTATTGGAGGAATAGTAAATGCTATCGAAGAGGCGAATTTTTTGCTGTACTCGACAACTGCGAACAAGCCGGAAATATTGTCCCTCAGAAAGAAATAGTAAACCCACCCAAATGTAAGAAGAGCACAGATGCCATTAAGAATCGCTGTGTCTCGAATTGCGTACAAAACAGGACGCTTTTTTGAAAAAAGTATTAAGAAATTTAAGGTAACAAAGGACGCAATTCCTATATTTTGTTTGAGCGAAAGTGCCAAAGCAAGTAAAACACCAATTATGGATAGATACACAAACTGTAGCCGACCATTTGTTAAATACCAATGTAAATAAACAAAAACGCACAGTAGTGCTGTTAACACATTTGCCCACATAATATTAGAAATATTAATGAGTGGATACCCATAGGCAACAACACAAAGAAATGAGAGAAGAACAACCGGACATGAAGTGGCACGGAGCTTATTAAGTATAAGAAATGTTGTCACGAGTATTGATAAGCAAATTGCTACAGCGTAGAAACGTTCTACAATAATTGTTGAGCCAAACATTTTGAAAAATAAGGCAAGTAAGTAGAAATATGCAGGTCCGTATTGGAGAGAGAAATCTTTGTACGGCACTTCTCCGTTAAGTATCCTCTCTGCGGAATGCACAAAATATCCTTCATCAAATAAGATAAGCCCTTTATTTATGAAAAATGAATAATAAAGAAATGCTATAAAGACCAAAATAATCTCAAATACTTTACAGCTGTGAATCTTGCGTAATATCTGCATTCTAAAGAATTATATCAAAAGAAAGCGTCAAAAAAACAAATACTGACGGTTCTACCGACAGACGTATCAGAGATAACCTTTAGATACCTGTAGTAAAATATATTAAAATTAATGCTGCGATTGAATATGAATTAATCGAGTATTATACGTTCACTAATCTTGTAGCCCTTACTGATTTCACAAAATCCTACGAGAACTATATCGCCCTACTTACCTCGGGGAATAATTAGCTTATTACCGCTATGGATAATATTTGGATTGAGTAATTTATTTGTACTGGATATTTTTGTCCATGCGTATCCGTCTCCATATGCTCTTACTGCTATATCCCATAGATTATCACCTTTAACCACAATGTAACTATTACCCGTTATTTTACTTGTTTGATTAGAACTCGCAACCTGCTTATCATTATTGGTCGCTTTCTTTATTGTAGCTATTTTTTGTTCAATTTTTGGAAGCTTTATTTTTGTGCCTGCAAATATAACATTAGGGTTTGCAAGTTTATTAGCTTTTTGGATATCTACCCAATTATAACCATTATTATACTTTTTTTCAGCTATTTTCCAAAGAGTATCTCCTTCAATGACAACATAATCAGAACCTTTTATTACTTGAGCATTATTTGTACTCTTTGTATTTACCATTATTTTTGTAGGATTTATTACTATTTTAGCTTGACTTATCGTAGGCTTCTTATCTGTTGTGGAAATAATTTGTGTTATAGTTGGTGTTACACTATTTTGCCCTTGTGTCAATTGCTTTGCTAATTCCGGTTTAATAATAGAAGTATTCTTTCCTTTTGCAAAAATAAGCAACGTTATCGTTGCTATAATCACAACTATTATACCTAAAAATAAACTGGTGTATGATTCACCGAAATTAAAAATATCCCAAATGGAATTTTTTGACGATTTTTTTCCTAAACTTATTTTTGTTTTTGAATATTTTTTAGTAGCCAATTAATTTCACTTCCTTTCCGAGCAGAGGGATTTCTAAAAATTTCTAATTTTGAAAGACAAAAAAATTATCTTGATAATCCAATTGAAGTATTATACACCATTTAAAAAAAAAATCAACTTATAATATTATTTATTATGATATATCAGTTTACAAGTCCATATGTTGAGGTTTATAAAATAAATTTCTTCTATTTCAACCACCCTAATATTGCTTTAAAATTTTTAACATCCTTTAAATTACCAATCAATTTCTTGCGCTGCGGGGTGAACGGGACTCGAACCCGCGACCTCTTCCGTGACAGGGAAGCGCTCTAACCAACTGAGCTACCACCCCAATTTTGACTTATTGGTTTTTGTATGGTAGCAAAATCTTGCGAGTGCGTCAATCCTTTGGTAAACTAATTTCATGACCAACATTGAAATTGCCCGTCTTTTACGAAATATAGCAGCCGCTTATATCATTAAGAACGAGAAAAAATTCCGCTTCCAGATTACTGCATATCAAAAAGCCGCTGATATGATCGACCATAGTGTCAGTGAATTGCAGGACTTATTTAAAGAAAATAAATTAGATACCCTGCCCGGAATCGGTGCATCTATCAAATCACATCTTGAAGAATTATTTACACACGGAAAAGTCAGGCATTTTGAAGAGGTTTTACAGGATATCCCGGAAGCTATTTTTCCCCTTCTGGACGTACATGGCTTTGGCCCTAAAAAAGCTTATAAGCTGGTATCGGAATATAAATTGTCCAATCCGGAAACCGTCATCGCCGATCTTGAGAAAATTGCACAGAAAGGGAAAATTGCAGGTCTTGAAGGATTTGGAGAGAAATCCGAACAAGACATTATTACGTCAATACAAGAATATTGGCTAGGTAAAACAAAGGCCAGCCGAATGGTTCTGCCATACGCCAATGAGCTTGCAAAAAGAATGGTCGAATATTTAATGAAATCCAAATTTGTTTTAAGCGCCTGCGCATTAGGAAGTCTTCGAAGAAAAGTAGCAACAATCGGGGATATCGATATTGCTGCCGTATCCAATCAGCCACAGGCTGTTTTGGATCATTTTGTTAACTTTCCTGGAAAAGAAAGACTTATTGAGCATGGAAGCATGACTGCTTCAATTCTGGTATCATCGGGCAGACAGATAGACCTAATGGTTGCGTCCCCCGAGGGCTTTGGATCTCTTCTGCAGCACTTTACAGGCAGTAAAGCCCATAACATACATCTACGGGAATATGCTCTTTCCAAAGGCCTTTCATTATCGGAGTATGGCATAAAAGAAAAAAATGAGATTGGAGAAGTAAGAATGGAAAAATATGATACCGAAGAAAAATTTTACCAAGCTCTTGGGCTGTCCTGGATACCTCCGGAAATTCGTGAAAACACCGGAGAAATTGAACTGGCAGTAAAACACGATTTACCAAAATTAATTGAACTATCAGAAATTAAAGGAGACTTACATTTACACTCTTCATATCCTATTCAACCAAGCCATGATCTGGGAAAAAGTTCTATGCAAGAGATAATTGAGAAAGCAATAAGCCTAAAATATGAGTACATGGGATTTTCCGAACATAACCCGAGTCAATCCAAGCACAAATTACAACAAAATATAGATATATTAGGAAAAAGGAGTAAATTTATTGATCTATTAAAATCCCAGTATAAAAATTGTATTCAAATATTTTCTCTGCTTGAAATTGATATATTACCCAATGGTAATTTAGCTATTGACAATCAATGCCTCGAACTTCTTGATTGTGCAATTGTTTCAGTGCATTCTGCTTTTGATTTGGATAAAAAAACTATGACAAAAAGAGTGCTTAAGGGATTATCACATCCGAAGGCAAAGATACTTGGGCATCCAACCGGAAGACTTTTTAATCAAAGGCCGGGATACGAATTAGACTGGGATCAGATTTTTGATTTTTGTAAGACGAACAAAAAAGCGCTTGAAATAAATTCGTGGTTTTTACGTTTGGACCTTCCGGATATTTTAGTTCGTGAAGCGGTAAAAAAAGGTGTAACATTAGTAATAAACACCGATAGCCATGCAGTATCACAAATGGATTTTATGGAATATGGTATTTCTGTAGCTCGCAGAGGTTGGGCAAAAAATAATGACATTTTAAATACAAAGACGTATAATGAAATTAAAGAATGGTTCAGAGGGGGTGAATGAGTATGGATATAACTACTATTTTCATCATTATTATAGTTGGTATATTATTTTATCTTTGGATGGCTTATAACAGCCTTATTACTGCAAAATTACGAATCGGTGAAGCTCTCTCACAAATAGATGTTCAACTCAAAAGAAGAACAGATCTTATACCTAATTTAATCGAAACGGTAAAAGGATACGCCAAACATGAAAAGGAACTTCTGGAAAAAATAACCAATGCAAGAGCAAATCTGATGAGTGCCGGAAGTACTATTGAGAAAGCCGAAGCAAATAATCAGCTTTCACAAACCCTGAAATCTCTTTTCGCGGTGGCTGAAAACTATCCGAATTTAAAAGCCAATGAAAATTTCCTGCATTTACAGGAGGAGCTCACGGATACGGAAAACAAAATAGCGTATTCAAGGCAATTCTGTAATAGCAACGTGCTGGATTACAATACCAAGATTCAAGTATTCCCGAATGTTCTTATTGCAAATATTTTTAACTTTAAACCGACAGAATATTTCGAAGCAAGCGAAGAAGAAAAAAAGCCGGTAAAAGTAAGCTTCTAAGTAAATTTATTGTAATGAATATTTATTCGGAAATATCAAAAAACATCTGGAAAAGCTGGATTATAATGGTATTGTTCGTTATTTTTGTGTCGACGATTGCGTATGTCATAAGTAGGGCTA
>JAHIGH010000012.1 GCA_018900295.1 Patescibacteria group bacterium
AAACGCAACCATAAAAGGCTACAAATACATCGACGACATAATCTGCGACGTAAACAAACCCGACAATAATCCAAAAGACATCCTCGAACTGATAAATCAACACGGCTGCAAACTCGGTTCGCCATCTCAATCAAAAGAAATAAATATCTACCGCGGCCTATACATGCCATTAGAAAAAAATAAAAAATGAATAATCAACAATCACCATTCACGCAACCTCGCGATATTATCAGTGTAAATGTGAATATGTTTAAAGACGACATACTACTCACCTGCACATACTCTCCTGAAATAAATCCACTGGAATATACAAAGCTTAACAAAGAAAGAGCTGTTTATTCTTTCTGTCCGGAATTACACCATTTAGACAAACTCGGTTTTAAACTCTGCACAATTTTCAGATTAAAACGAATAAAAAGCCTGTATGTACTAACCAAAGACGGATCTCCTCATTCAATGCAAATCCCATTAATGGTACAAGAAGCAGCCGAAGACACCGGATTTGATAAATCAAACATACGATACTTCTGCTTTGAAGGAGGAAAAATGTATGAAATTTCAGACCTATCGGTTAGAAAAGCAAGACATTACTCCGAGATCGAAAAATTACTTCCTTATGCTAAATTAGAAAAAGTAATTGAAATCTTACGCGGCGGGAATGGTTGCAAAAATGATCAAAAAGAGACATTCTTGACTGTAATAGAACATTTAAAAGAAGAAGTAAGTGAAATAGAAAACGCGGTAAAAACAAACGACATGAACAATCTCCTTGAAGAAATAGGTGATGTTTTGTTTAACTTAGCGTTAATGGGACAAATAGCTAAAGAGAAAGAATTATTCGAATTAAAAAATGTAGTAAATCAAGTCTCAAAAAAAATGATAGACCGACATCCAGAAATATTTCAAAACAATAAGCTAAAATATTAAATGAAAATAGTTAGCGTTCTAATAGGTTCAAAAAATGATGAATCATTACTCCAAAATTCAGGAGTACTAAAACTTCTCAACGATTTTGGTATTAAATTTGAATTTACTATAATTTCTTCAGATCGCAATCCGGAAGAACTTCGTACTTACTGTCTTAATAACAGAGAACGTCTGCGCTTAATTATCGCTATAGCCGGAGGAGTACCAAATCTTCCAATCGTCATAAAAAGCTGGCTTCCAAATATACCCGTAATTTGTGTCCCCATAGATAATAATCCGGATTTTGCTTTAGCAGCACTGACAACGCCGGGAGATCATCCAATTATCGTCTCCGGTTATGGTATAAAAGGACTGCAAAAAGCGGCCTACATAACCAAAGACATTTTAAATGTATGAAAGAATACGAAAGGAAAATGAATAATAAAGAACAAAAAGTAAATAATAAATTTAAAGCTATTATTTTCGACTTCGATTACACACTGGCTGATACTTCCAAAGGAGCAATGGAATGTATCAATTTTTCGCTCAATTCATTAGGGTTACCCATAGCATCATATAAAGCAGTCTGTAAAACAATAGGAATGTCTCTGTCAGAAACCTTTCATACGCTGGGAGGTAAAAAAAACAAAGCTCAAACCGACGAATTTATTCATTACTTCAAAACAAGAGCCGATGAAACAATGGAAGAACTATCTTTTATTTATGATTCAGTACCTTCGGTTACTCAACGCTTAAAACAAAACGGATTATCCCTGGGAATCGTGTCAACTAAATTTCGCTATAGAATAGAAGCAATTCTGAAAAGAGAAAAACTGCTGGATGTATTTGATGTAATTATCGGAGGAGAGGATGTATCAAATCAAAAACCGGATCCCATGGGTTTAAAAACAGCCATAAAAAGATTGGGCACTTCTAACGCAAGTACGTTGTACGTTGGTGATAGTATTATTGACGCGCAAACTGCTGCCGGAGCTAAAATTCCTTTTGCTGCTACCCTGTCTGGGATTACAAAAAGAAGAGAATTTGATAAATACAATTTTCGAAAAGTGGCTAAAGACCTTTATGAGTTAGGTGATTGGTTGCTAAAATAACTTTATGAAAACGGATAAATTAAAAATCTTAAACAACAGAAATTTGCTTACTCAAAAACTCAGGGATTTTCTTTGTAGGTACAACGCAACATTACTTGGTATTCAAGAAAGTAAAAGAGACAACTTCGAACGACTTCCTGCGCCTGGAAATGGATTATTACATTGCTTCACCGTATCAGTACTCTTTCACAATATAGGTATCTTCGGTAAAGAAGGAGATTATTTAGATGAAATTTATCCACGACTCGCAGCTTTACATATGCAATTAACTAATTATCTGAAAAAAAGAGATATTGAAATTAATGGTCCAAACACACAAATTGCGATAACTATAATTCCCTATGCCGACCCATACGGAACACTTAATAAATCTATGCCTCTCTATATACGGGAAAGTAGGGGACAAAAAGTAATTACAAGTGAAACATTAAGCAAAAAAAGCCCATACTATGCAAATCTTATTCAAAAATATAGTGCATGTTCCGGTGTTGTTACAAATAACGGAACCGTTGTAGGACCGGATGGTGGTCTAATTGGAGCCGCTTGCAAGGTAGCTTCTACTTACCCCAATAAAATCCGCGTACTGGAATTAGGATCGGGCGGGGGGTCAACTGCATTAGCACTAGCGATACAAAACAAAATTCAGTCCTATTTAGGCAACGACTTTAGTCCTGAAATGATAACTCACTTCCAGACTGAAGTTGCTCCACAGCTTACAAAATATTCTGTTAAATCCTCTGTGACTTTTGGATCATGCTTTGAATTTCCACTAAAAAATCAAGTTGATCTCATCTCCATTGGTGTCTATTTTCAAACACAACCATCTCTTTTCGAAAAACGCGGACACGAACTCGTTAAATGCCTTGATAAATCAGGAGTATTAATAGTTCAATCAGGGATGTTAGAAGATCCCTTTGTCACAACATTACTAAGCGGTTCAATGACGAATAACAGTATTTGGCCCTGGTATAAAAAGAGCTACCATTTGAATAATTATTTCACCTACGTTTCTGAATATGCTATTGAACAAGAAACAGTTCTAATCACCACAAACAATCTCGATAAATTCCAACAAATAACAAAATTATTCATCGAAAATAATGGTTTTAAAAAATTAAGCATAGCCAATAAGTACTAGACACTCTTCCCCTATAAAATAAAGAAGAATAGTAAACATATCAAATTTTTGTTGAAGCTCCCACGAGCTAACGCTCGGGGAATCTATCAATACGCTTCGCCGGAGCTGAAATCCGCCGAAGCGGAAAATCGCTCTACATCCCACGATTTAACAATCGGGGAATTCCGCGAAGGTGGATTAAAATTACTTTAAAATTATGACCGAACTATCAATACTCGAAAACCGGATCTCAAAAATAGAAGACCGCAACAAAAAAGTTGAAAAAGACAAGGCTTTTAAAAATTTATGGCTAAAGTATTTATATAAAAATACCAAATAATATGATATAAATAAACCATGAATACAAAGCTTCCAAAAAATTTACAAGCCGTTCTTTGGTCAAGAAGCATTGACTCC
>JAHIGH010000125.1 GCA_018900295.1 Patescibacteria group bacterium
TATACCGGGGAAACGGCGGCTGCGAAGAGTTTTTGATTTATATGTAGGTTTGAATATTCCTTTTGCAGATGCATACATAATCGTTTTTATGGAGAAAAATAATTTGAATCAGATTGTCAGTTTTGATCATGAGTTTGATAAAGTTGAGGGAATTGAACGAAAAGAGCCGTAGGTAACTTTTAATTATTAGAATAATTCGTTTTGGGCGGGATAGGTAAGGCCGAGATGCTCGTAGCTGGTTTTGGTGGCGACTCTTCCTCTGGCGGTTCTCTGGAGAAAACCGATTTGTAATAGGTACGGTTCGACAATCTCCTCGACAGTACCGATGTCTTCAGAAATGGTTGAAGCAATTGTCTCTATACCGACAGGGCCGCCGTTGTGCTTCTCAATAATCGCTTTCATGAATCTGATATCAAGCGGGTCAAGACCCATCGCGTCTACTTCGAGCATTTTGAGGGCGGCTTTTGTCGCACTAAGATCAATTTGGCCTTCTCTTTTTACCTGAGCATAATCCCGGACTCTTTTTAGAAGTTTTAGGGCAATACGCGGAGTTCCCCTGGCTCTTTTAGCAATTTCTTTGATGCTTTCTTCATCAATCGCGATCTTTAATTTTTTGGCTCCGCCAATAATGATCGTTCCGAGTTCTGAAGGCTCATAAAAATTCAGCCGGTGTACAACACCGAAGCGGTCGCGCAGGGGGGCTGAGAGCAAACCGGCACGGGTAGTCGCGCCAATAATGGTGAACTGAGGGAGATCAAGACGAAGCGTGCGGGCAGAGGGGCCTTTTCCCAAAACAATATCCAGGGCAAAATCTTCCATGGCGGAATACATGGTCTCTTCAACTGTTTTATGCAAGCGGTGAATCTCATCAATAAATAATATATCCCCTTTCTCGAGATTGGTCAGGATTGAGGCAAGGTCGCCCGAGCGAGCAATAGCCGGGCCTGATGTGATGCGAAGATTGGCACCCATTTCCCTGGCAACAATATGGGAAAGGGTTGTTTTGCCAAGTCCCGGGGGACCATAAAAAAGTATATGTTCGATTGCCTCGCCACGCTCCTTTGCTGCTGTAATGGAAATCCTTAAAGCAGTTTTAACATTTTCCTGGCCGCAAAATTCAGACCATGAAGAAGCCCTGAGAGAAGTGAATAACTTTTCTTCTTCGGGTGAGGCTTCTTGAGTTTTTGTTTTAATAGTTTTATCCACCATAATAAAAATCAAAATGCAAAAATCAAAGATCCCTCCAAAGGCGGGCAGGTAAAAACTAGTTAAAAGTTTAAAGTTTTTGAATTTTCAGCTTGGCTTTGATATTTGATCTCTGATATTTGATTTACTTCCCCAGGTATTTCAACGCGAGTCTTACTTTTTCTCCGACAGTCTCCCCTGCTCCTTTTAACGCTTTTATTGCGCCACGCGCTTCGAGCGGAGTAAAACCAAAATTTTTCAGAGCCGATATAACTTCCTGCGTTTCGCTTCCATCCTGAGATAAATCAATATCCCCTTCCCCACCGAGCTTATTTTTTAGTTCGATAATAATTTTCTGAGCATTCTTCTTGCCAAGTCTGGGAACAGAGGTAAAGAAAGTTACGTCATTTTCAACAATGGCTTGGATTATTTCCTTTCTTCCGCCAACAGAGTAGATAGCGAGGGCTGTTTTGCAGCCAATGCCGGAGACGCTAATGAGGTATTGAAAAAGTTTTAAATCTTGCGGTTCACCAAATCCATACAACTCCAGCAGGTCTTCGCGGACGTGCGTGTGAGTGTATAATTTCAAACTCTCCCCTATTCCGTTGATTTTGGACAAAACTGAGGCGGAAACCAGCACTCTATAACCTACACCGTTAACGTCAATAATGAGATATGGGTCTTCCCGGTATTCGATCGTTCCTTTGAGTGTTCCAATCATATAAAGCAGATACCGTGTACGTAAGTAAGGAGATTATATACCCCTCCGCTTTCAAAATGCAAACGCATAATGCCTAACCCTCCTTCGCTAAAGCTACGGAAGGGCACGGCGATACTTTGACTTGTGCCTTCGAAGCCTATAAGGCGAAGAGGCAAAGCTACGGAGGTATATGCCGAATTTTTTGTAAATTCAAAGCGGAGTGGTATAGCAGATGGGTGGAAGGGGGCAACTCTCCATTATAAAATTACTTCTGTTTCTCCTTTTGTATATTGACGAATTAACAAGCCAATCAGGGTTTGATAGGCTATGCCATTTCTTTTAGCCTTAGCTTTAACTTTAATAAGATCCTCGAAATTAACCCTTAGGGTAATACTCTTGGTTTCCTGTAATTGCCTAAAGTTCTTAGCCGCTTCCTGAAACATTTCTTTAGTAGCTTCTAAATTCGGCGCGTCAACAAATTCACCCTTGTCTAAAGCGTTTTCTATCTCTTGTTCATATTTATCAAGTATTGTTTTCATTTTTTGACACCTCCTCTCATATATTTATTTGTTAGAATCCTACTTGGATAGATTGTTTTAAGAAAGATTATTTTCTTTTTAGGATCTATAATATAAGGTACCGCATAGGCATATTTTTCTCTCTTAATTACTAATATTTTTTGGTGAGCAAATTTTTTATTGCTATGCTTTAAATCATCCAGGATATTTTTTCTCTCAATAGCGATAATAACGTCCCCGAATCCTATTTCTCTGGTTTCCTTCAGTAATAAATTTTTTTCTTCTGAGAATTCAATTCCATATCCTTTGTATTCCACAATTAAATTATACTTATTGTACATACTTTGTCAATACACTAAAATGGGTAAGTTTTGTAAATTCACGGGGGTTTTGTCAAATTAACGTGAATTTGGGGCGTTTTTTTGGGTAAATTCGCGGTATTTTTAGCGAAATATCACAGCTCTTTTTTTTCGTCCCAATGACGGCGGATTTTTTTACCCAGTCAACTTTTTCAGCTCTTGTGTTTTTTTGAAACTCAATTTGCTGATTACGGGCTTGCCTGTTTTTGCTTCGATTTCTTTTCTGGCAGTGCCGGCAATGCCTCCGCCTTCACGCGCCACTTGCCGGTTTTCAGGAAACGTCTTTGGTTCGCGTTTCTTGGAAATCTCCGTAGTCGCTGTTTCCGCCAGCATATTTAAAACCAATTCCAAATTGGTCATATTATCCCGCAGACTTTCTTTTTTCAAATCTTTGTGTTTTTTATAGTCCTTGGTTTTCAAGCCTGCCCATGCAAAGGAGATATCATCGGTCAAAATAGCAAATTCGTCGTTGGTTCTCACTCCCCGCTCGTTCCATTCATTGGTTAAATCTTTTCTAATCTCAATACTTTTCAAACGCAAATCAACCCAATTTTTAGAATATCCTTTTTTGAGATAGGTCGCCAGCGCCCGCTGAATAGCCTTTTCCGGATCTTCGGTTTCTTCAATTCTTTCATAACCAACCCGCGCCAACCAGAGTTTGAAGGGCTCGGCTTTGGGAGATGGGATTGATTGAATTATGCGGAACATCGTTTCCGTGTCTGCTGTATCGGTTAAATAAAATTTGTCATCAGATGCTTGCATTTTCAGTTGTCCGATTTTTTCGGACACCTCGCTTCCTTCTTTTTTGAGCTTGGTTTTTAAATCATTCCAATATTTTCTAGGACGATCTGTTCCTGCTAAAACTTCTACCACGTCCATTACGGCAAAATACCACAATTCTTTTCTCTCATCCCAATGGCGGCGGATTTTTTTGCCTTCAAAAATAGCGGGTTGTTTTTTATTTGACATAAATTTTTGGGTAAATTAAAAATAATTTATATACTTTTTTAACGTTTCTAATTCTGTGTTCGTTAATTCTTTAATATCTTCCAATTCATATATCCGATTATCGCCTTTGTAACCTCCTTTTTTAAGCATTTTTAAGGCTTCATTCTCGCTCAATTTTTCTGAATCTCCTTCGATTAAATTATGCATTACATATTCATGTTCGCCATCTCTAGCAAGGTAAGTTATTAAAAAAGTTTTAATTATTTTTATCATAAGTTCTTATACTTCTAATTTAATGTCTATAATCTGTCTGTAAGTATTCCGTAGCGGATTAACAAACCCACTCCTGCTTAAGTCGCCTATTTTTAACTTAACAACTGTTTTTCAAATACTTCTTCAAACTTTTCTCGTACTTCTCCGTTGAAGAATGGCAATCCTAGCAGTTTAAAATCTTTATTTTTAAATTTGATCAGGTCAAAGTCAGTTTTGTACTCTTTCTCTATTGTCAGCAAAAATTCTTCCTTCCATGGTTCGGCCTTTGCCAGTGTTTCATTTTTGGGCTCAATAAAAATCTGATAAATAACTTCTTTCTTTGTCTTCTTTTCTTTCAGAAATAAAACAAAATCCGGCGCGAATGCTTCGCCATCGGAAAAATTATAAATCTTGAAAAATTGCTCATTACGTAGTAGCGCCATTTCTTCATATTTATTTTCTAATTTATCAACGACCCCATCCATAAACTGCATAAATGACTCTTCTATATCAGTACCCCAAATTTCATTTTGCGCAAACCATTTTTTTTCGCCAAAATCAAAATTTCGCATCTTTTGCGCTCGCTGACTCATAGCGTCTAATCGTAAAGTCTTTTTTTCTGTAAATACTTCCCTGATAAGTCTATGTTGGAATAATTTTGATCCTTGATACTCAGTCTTATTTCTTCTTGTTGCTTCCAACACTTTCCCGACCACAAAAATTGCCAAATGCAATTTCTCTTTTTGTGATAAGTCATTTATTTGTTCCTTTCTGCCTCGTACTTTTACCCTAATTCCTGCTAAGTATTCCTGTTTTTGAATAAATTCAGAAATAGATTCCAATTTGCCAAATATTTTTTTTAGATTGCAAAATGTTCCATCGGGAAATCGCGCTAAGGCTACACGAGTAATGTGTATACTTACTGTCTCCACAAATATTTTATCTTCCGTTTTTATCTGTTTGCTAACTGCTAATTCATCATTGTCAATAAAAATTTCATTTTGCGAAGATGTACGCGTTGGTAAATTATATATATTTCCTTCGCTATTGGTGTCAAATTCGGCTTTCGCATCATATAAATTTTTTGTTGCACTAACGTCTTTTTTTTCTTGCAAATTTAAAAAGATAATTCCATTTTTCCAAAAATCATTTTCTTTAAATTCTTTTTTTATTTCAATAGCATATTGCTTCGTTCTTTCGGCAATAATTCCCGTTTCTATTAATGCCTTCTTAAGTTCGCTGATATAATCAGGATTATGGGTAGAATGATAATAAAGCTGTTCTAATATCTGCAATTCTTCTTCCGGTTGATTATCAAATTTACGGCGATATAAATCTGTATATTCTTTCGTCGCAAATGGATAATATCTAGCGCCACGCCCGATAAGTTGCGCCTCTTGTACTGTCGTTTTTCCGGGTTTATTGGCTCGCGCGTCACGGCTATCGTAAAGCCGGACAATATCAAATAGATTCAAAACATCCCAACCCTCATTCAATTTTTCTGTAGCAAAAATAGCGCGAATTTCATTATTTTGATCCTCCAATGAATTAAGCAGGATTTGTTTTTTCTCCACATCTTTATCTTCATCAACTGTCAGACATTTTTCCGGCGCAAAATCGCTTTTTATTTCTTTAACTAAATCATCCAAGCCTATCCTTTGGTGTTTGAAAAAGATAAAGGCTTGTTCCAAAATTTTATGTTCGCTTGTTTCTCGAATGGAAGCTATTTTTTCCAAATCTTCTCTTCGTAAACTAGAAATCGCGTGATGAAATTTTTCTTTGAAATCACTAGAAACAACAACTTTTGGATTATGCCCCAAGAGTGTACTCGTATCTTTCGGTTCGCTTACTCTGTTGGCCTTAAAAAGAATTACCGGCTTGAGCGCGATTTTGTGCTTTTCCGCCACTTTCCGGCGATACTGCGAAATAATTACCGCCGAAAGCGCGCGTTCCATAATCGGGGCATTGATTTGCAAAGTCCGCACGTCTTTTGAAAATCCGTCCAAACGGTATTCTTTGAGATCATAGCGATAAATCGCTTTATCTTTGTATTTTTCTAAAATTTCCGGATATTCCTGTTCCAACCGAGCTGTTGCGGTAAATTCTAAAAGCACATTTTCTTTTTGGTTATTAGCGTTCAAAATCCGTACAACCGTATTTTCCCAGTTTCGGCGATCTTGTTCTTCCGTTTTGCTTAGTTTATTATTTGTTTCTGCTGACAAATTATGTGCTTCATCGGCAATCAAAACAATTTTCTTATCAGCAAAATCTTCGTAAGTCAAAACGTTTTCGTGGGCGAAGTTAAAACGTGAATGCAAAAGCGCGGTAGTAGAGAAGATAATGTTTATATCGTCATCATTCGCGCCTTCAAAATTATCTACTTCTTTGATTTTTATTTCCTGTCCATTTAAAACAATTTTGTCGGCAAATAAATACTTTTTGGAATTCGGGTCAAGGAAATTGGCTTTTGTCTTTTGGATAATATTGCCAAGACGGGTAAAGAAAATAAAACTGCGGTATCCCTTTTGATAAAAATACAAAATGTTGGCGGCCATTATGAGCGTCTTACCCGAACCGGTCGCCATATTGAACATCAAATGAATGGGTTTTTGTTTCTGGTGATATTCTTCGCAGTAATAATAAAATCGTCCCAAGGCTTCCTTTTGATACTCACGAATAGAAAAAGCCGGATTGAGGTTTTTCAAAATATCCGTTTTCTCCAGCGCTTTGTTATTAAAGACATCAGCACCGGCAAAATTTTTGTGTGAGTTAAATTCATCGTAGAGCATAGTTTAATTAATGCCATTTGCTTTTTTCCAAGCTAATTTTTTTGCATACTGCTTTGATAATTTTTTAGGGTTGTCATGTTCTGGTTTTTTATAAATCCTTAATGGCTCTTTGTTTTTATTATAGAAGACACCATATGTATTATTTTCTATTTTTCTTGATTCATAAAATTCTTTCTTTGGCTGATTTTTATAATCTTCTACGAAAGACTTATTCCTATTTTTAAAAGATGAGAGTCGTTGTTTTAGTTGTTTCCAAAAATACTCAAATAATTTAAGTAAAAAAGGTAAAGTTTCCATATTTTTATTGTCCATAAAAATTCCTATTCAATTCCTTATCCTCATTGTTCACGTTATATTCCTTATCCTCAATCTCGCTTAAATTGACATAAAGCTGGTTTTTGTCCAAGCACTCAATCAAAAACTTTTTTTGATCGGCAATGCTCAAATCAGAAAAAGTTTTAACATTAGCGTCTATAGTTTTTGGCTCTATTTTGTAGCTCAAAAAAGCGGTTTCTTTCATTTCGTCCCAGAGTTTGGCGAGTTCTTTGCCAGTTTTGGCTTTTTTAATTTTTTCAATCCATTCCTCGTTCCATTTTGCTAGTTCCATATACACAAAATCGCCGCCGCCCTTCCAATTAACAGCTTTAGAAATTCCTCCTTGCTCGCCAGCAATAACTTTTTTCAGTCTTGATTCCGGCAGTTCATGAATATAGTCCATTTGTTCAATACCAATATATTGTCGCCCTATTTTATGCGCCACCGCTAAAGTTGTTCCGCTTCCCGCAAAAAAATCTAATACAATATCTTCTGTTTTGCTACCGGAAATTATTATTTTTTGTAATAGCTTTTCAGGCTTTGGGGTATCAAAAATATTTTCTTCTATTATTTTTTTTAATTCATTTTTTGAGGTTCTATTACTACCAACATCCTCATGACTCCAAATAGTTTCAAGCGGCATTGCCTTTCTATCATCAGCATATATTCTAAAATAAGGCGTCCAATTTTCACGACCTTTTACCCATTCTATTCTATTATTTTCTTCTTTTACTTTTTCTTTACTCCATCGCCAACACCCCTCTTGCCCATTCTTTTCTACCGGTAACACTTTTGTTCCGTCGGGTGCAATCATGGGAAAAAATAAGCTTTTACTAATATTTCCTCCCATTACGCGAAGTGGTTTTAAATAATATATTTTCCCATGCTCATCTTTTTTATTATAGTGTTTGGGAATTTCTTGATCGATTTCTAAATTAAATGATAAAAGTGCAATATTCTTTGAATAAACAAGTATATTATCATGTCTGATAGAAAATAACTTAACATCCATTCTTGGACTATCGGATTTTTCCCAAATAACATTAGCCACAAAATTTTCTCGGCCAAAAATACTATCACTAAGTACTTTTAAATAATGCGATTCGTCATCATCAATATTTATCCAAATGCTTCCGTCTTCTCGCAATAAACTTTTTGCAATCTCCAATCGGTTTTTCATAAACACCAACCACGAGGAATGATTGAAAGAATCATTATATTTAAAACCATCATTGCCGGTGTTATACGGCGGGTCAATGTAAATCAATTTAACTTTTCCGGCGAATTCTTTTTTGAGTGAGGCAAGAGCAAGGAGGTTATTGCCTTTGATAATCAGATTGTCTTTAATTGTGCCTTTTTCATCGCGGCGAAATCCCCCTTTATCCCCCTTTATCAAGGGGGAAGATAATGGATGCTCCCCATCTTTGTCTATCCGTTTGAAATTGGTAAAAACTTTTGCGTCAAGCAAGCGGTTAATGTCATCCGGAGCAAGTGTTTCATTATAAAAAATTTCATCTCGTTTTTGGTCTTCTTTGGTCATTCCGCCTTCCAAAATACAATCTTTGTAAGGCCATGCCAAAACCACTTCTTTGTTCTCGCTCACATACTCATCGCCGGCAGTTAAGCCGATTTTGTTCTTAAAAGCCGTATAAGAATCCGGCAAAAACTGTTTGTTTGAAACAAAACGGACAAATTTCTCTTTATCAAAAATAAGCGTCTTTTCTACCTCAAAAAAGAAGTGCTGTTTTATCGTTTTGTCGGAAAGCAGAAGCTTAATAAGTTCCAGGTCATTTTTACGCGCCAATTCCTGTGTTTGATTTTTTAGCAATACACCGTCTTGCGAAACAAGACGTTCATCTTTTCTTAATAAATCTGTAAGTTGTTCAAAAATATTTTTCACAATATTTATTTGAATAAATCATCAACGCCAATCTCAAGTGCTTTGGCTATAGACTGGCAGACATACGCTTTGACTATCTTTGTAAACCTCCATTATGCGGATTGCTTTTATATGATACTTTATCTGAGGGGAATTTTCCATATAGGGCTGGGTAACCGTCCACTGTTTAACAAAAGAAACGTTTCCCCGCCCACCATCGGAGTCGAGGACAAGATTTATACCTTCTGGATTTACCACAA
>JAHIGH010000126.1 GCA_018900295.1 Patescibacteria group bacterium
ATTTTATCACTATTTTGTCATTCCGAGCGAAGCGAAGCGGAGTCGAGGAATCTCACACCACAGAGTTAAAAATGAAAATTTTCCTCCTCGATTTAATTAGTGGTATGAGATCCCTCCGCTACGGTCGGGATGACACTAAACCTGTCTACTCTTTTCAACGCTGCTAAATCGAATCCTATTCCCAAAAAACATCAAATCTATCTCCCCTGTTGGACCATTCCTGTGCTTCGCAATCAAAAGCTTGGATGGGATATGCGGTGTAGTAACTTCTATATCCGGACGATAAATGAACATAACTACATCCGCGTCCTGCTCAATAGCTCCCGATTCGCGCAAATCAGCTAACTGTGGACGCTTCTCGCCTCTATGCTCGACAGCCCGTGACAACTGCGAAGCTGCGAGAACCGGTACATTTAATTCACGCGCCAAGTTCTTCAAAGCCTGCGATACCATAGATACCTCCTGCACACGATTATCATACCTGCGGCCGGGATCAACCAACTGTAAATAATCAACCACTATAAGCCCTAAATCATGCTCCATCTGCAGACGCCTTGCCTTGCTTCGCATCTCAAGAATCGAAAGACCTGGTGTGTCATCAATAAAAAGCGGGGCTTCTGCCAACTCCCCCATTGCCTGTGAAAGTTTGGTAAAATCTTCCTCGGACAATTTTCCGGTCTTCAGGCGCCATGCGTCAACATCCGATTGTGCGATCAACAAGCGGTCAACAAGCTCTTCTTTGCTCATTTCCAAAGAAAAAATTCCCACAGGTTTTTTCTCCTTCAATGCTATATGCTGTGCTATATTCAAAACAAGCGCTGTCTTGCCTTGTCCCGGCCGGGCAGCCAAAATCAACAAATTTGTCTTTTGCATACCGGAAAGAAGATTGTCCAAATCCAAAAATCCTGTCCGAACTCCACGAAACCCCGCGCCTTGCTTTTGTAACTCATCAATCCTATCAAAACTTTCTGTAAGCGTTGTCTTTAACTGTACAAAACCACCTTTGATATGGCTTTGTGAAATTGAAAAAATTGATGACTCCGCGAGATCCAAAATTTCTTTTACCTGCTTATCCTCGGCATATCCCAATTCAGCAACTTCTATACCTGCGTGGATAAGATTCCTTTTTGTCGCATCTTCTTTCACAATTTTTGCATACGCCTCAACATTAGCTGCAGTCAGCACTTTATCTACTAAATCAGTCAAATACGCTGAATCTACTCTTTTCAACTGCTTTTTCTTTTTAAATACTTCTGCAAGTGTAAGAAGATCTATTGGCTTACGCTCTTCGTATAAAACAAGCATAGCCTCATAAATAATACCATTTACTTCGTTATAAAAATCCGGGGGACTAAGAATTTCCGAAACAGAAACAATGGCGTCCTTATCGATAAGAATAGCGCCAAGAATATTTTGCTCTACTTCATCATTATGGGGAAGAACCCTAATATTAGCCATAGAAGAATTTCAAATAATTACCAATTTCAAATTTGCAATTTCCAATACATCATTTAAAATTTGATATTAGAAATTAGAAATTTGTTCTTCCAGTATCACAGTCTCAACTTCTACGGGTAGCTTTCCGGATATTGCGGTATACTTTTGGACAGCCTTTATATTCTCCTTTCCAAGTTTCTCAACCAGAGCGCTGGCTTGCTCTCCATAAAAAATAACTACACTGGAAGCAAGGGAAGTTACAAAGGATGCATTCGTAATAAAATCAACATATACAACTACAATATGCTGGTCTTTTAATTTATGCTGCTGCTTTTCCAAAACTGAAAGCTTCCCAAGTAATATTTCTACCCCATCCATATTAAGGTTATAAAACATTTCCCCATCATTTCGTGATCCGGTTATTTTTACTCCACCGCTTTCATATTCACCCGGTCCGTTAATCGCAACCGTGTCATTCTCTAAATTCAACTGTTCCGGTATCTTATTCAAAAAAATCACACCGTTATAAATTGATTTATCAGAATCATCTACTCCAAAAGAAGCATGCCTCCCTTTTATTTTTAATGAATTTTTAGAGATAAGAGCTACTTCCATGCACCTCATCCTAGCACATGCCGTGGTTTCTTGACAAGAGGTTGCTTTTATCGTATTATCAACTCGCCCATCTTCGTTAATTTTTTATCTGTCCAAATCACACATCATATATATGAGAATAGAAAAAATAATTCTTTCTTTAGTAGCCATAATTGTCGGACTTGCCGCAGCAGGAGTAGCGTTTTATCTTTATCAAATGACAAAAACCCTTCCGCCATCAAAAACCCAAACAATCACTATCAAAAACCAAATTTCCCCTTCCCCGACGCCAAATGCCAAAAACTTTTTAACCGTTGAAGATCCAAAAGACGAATTTGTTACCGATAAAAAAATAATTACTATTTCCGGAAAAACCGAACCGGGTGCCACAATTATTATCACAACTGAAAATAACGATCAAATAGTAAATGCCGCAATAAATGGTGATTTTACCCTAACCACTACTATCGGCAATGGAACTAATATTATTCAAATCACAGCAATTTTTACCAACGGTGAAGAAAAAAAGGTAACACGAACAGTAACATACTCAACAGAAAGTTTCTAATTATGATAAAAAACCTATTTATAACAATATTATTTATAATTCTATCGATATCAACAAATGTATCACTTGTATCCGCAGCTACTCCGTCGCCAACAGAAGCTACCACCACCCCAACTGCGTCCATATCGACCGAACAATCCGTAAATGAAAAATTAAACAAACAAATTAATCAACTCAAAGAACGCATTGCCTCCAGAGTAGCAGAACTGAATCTCGTTGAAAAAAGAGGTGTCATAGGTACTATTACCGAAACAACGGATAACAAAATTACTTTTACGGATTTGAATGTACAAACAAGGATTATTGACGTCGATGAAATAACCAAATTCAACTCCTCCTCTGCCAAAGACAGCTTTGGTATATCTGACCTCACAAAAGGAACAAAAATTAGCGTCTTAGGATTATACAACAAACAATCGCGTCAAATTCTCGCCAGATTTATTGACACTTTCGTAACACCGGTTTTCCTATCCGGTAGAATTGCTGATTTGGATAAAAAAAATTACCAAGTGACAATAATTAACGAAGACCAAAAACAAACCGTTGTAGACATCCAAACTTTCACCGTTATCTCCGCCCACTCCAAAGAAGATGGTATATCCAAGCTGGGTTTTTCAAAATTAAATATTGGAGATAGGATTATAACAACCGGATTCCCTGACAAAAAAGACCCGGCTCTTCTCGTAGCAAGCCGTATTCTTGTACTTTCGGGTCTCCCAAATAACCCGAAAATAATTATTCCTGAACCTTTAACAGATGAAGAGACAATTACTTCTACAACCAGCGGTATAAAAAAGATACCTACTCCTACTCAATGAGCACCAGAATTAACAATCTCAAAAACCTTTTCCCCAAAAATTCCATTGACGCAACGCTCATCTCATCGCCCCATAACATCCTTTACCTCACCAACTTCTCGCATTTCTACCACACTGAAAGAGAAGCCTTTCTATTAATAACCAAAAAAAACCAATATATTTTAACCGACGGCAGATATACCGATGCTGTCAAAAAACACCTCAAAAACTTTCAATTAATTGAAATATCTCCTCGGAACCCTTTTGAAAACACAATAAAAAATATTATCGAAAAAGAAAAAATACTCTCCCTCGGAATTGAAACAAATAATATCACTGTTGCCGAGCATAAAAAAATCACTCCCTGCGTTAAAAATATAAAACACTTTGATCTTACTGAATTAAGGATACAAAAAGATAAAGAAGAAATTGCCGCGATACAACAAGCGTGTATTATAGGCGACAAAACCTTTGCTTTTATTCTGAAAAAAATAAAACCGGGAATTACGGAAAAAGAAGTGGCTTTCGAAATGGAAAATTTTATCCGTAAAAATGACGCTGAAATATCTTTTAGAACAGTAGTCGCCTTTGGCAAAAATTCAGCATTTCCGCACCATAAAACCGGAAGGGATCGCCTGAAAAATAACGACGCAATTCTATTGGATTTTGGGGTAAAATATGAAAATTACCGCTCCGACATGACAAGGACAATATTTTTCGGAAAAGCTTCATTAGAAAAAAAACGCGTCTATGCAACAGTTCTGAATGCCCAACAAAAAGCCATCGAATATCTTAAAAAAAATATAGGAAATAAAATATTCTTGTCCGATGCAGACAAAATTGCCCGCGGCTATATTATTGCCCAAAAATTCCCTTCCTTCCCGCATAGCCTTGGACATGGAATAGGCTTAAAAGACCACGAACCTCCCTCCATTAACCCGAAGTCTAAAGAAATACTGAAAACAGGAATGGTTTTCTCCATCGAACCTGGTATTTATCTCAATAATTTCATGGGCGTACGGATCGAAGATCTCATCGCCATCCAAAACGATACCGTTATACAACTCACCCACTCCCCAAAAAACCTTATTGAATTGTAAAAAGGTTATATGCTATCATAATTCACATGAAATTTCTTATTTTTGAAGGTCAGGAAATCCACCCCAAAGCAATTCAAATTCTCAAAAAAAATGGTTTTAACGTACAAACCGAACTTTCAAGCACCGAAAACAAAAAAGAAATTGAAGCATTTCTTATCAGAAGTTACACAAAAATTACTCCAAGCCTGCTTGACGAATATCCCGCTCTGAAATATGTTCTTCGCGCCGGCGTAGGACTGGATAATGTAGATGCAAAAGCATGCGAAAAAAGAGGAATAAAAGTCATCAATAGCCCCGGCTCCAATGCCAACGCGGTTTCCGAACTGGTTGTCTGTTTTATGATATTACTCCTCCGCAGAATTCCGGTACAAATGAATCTACTTAGAAACGGAGGGTGGCGCAGCAAAAAAGAGATAGGGTCTGAACTAAAAAACAAAATTGTCGGCTTTATCGGTTGCGGCGCCATCGGTAAATTGACGACCGAAAAGCTGCTCAATTTTGGAATCAAAGAAATACTGGCCTTCGATCCATATCTTGATAAAACAACTTTAAAAAAACGTCATGCCGTCAAATGCGAACTCGATGAAGTATTAAAAAAATCTGACATTATCACACTTCATCTCCCGTTAAATAATGAAACACACAATCTGATCAACAAAGACAAACTCGCTCTCACCAAAAAAGGCGCGTGCATCATCAACACTTCCCGCGGCGGAATTATAAATGAAGAAGATCTCCTAACAGCGTTAAAAAGCGGGCATATCGCTGGCGCGGCGCTTGATGTCTTTGAAAACGAACCGGATTTCAGAAAAGAATTTCTTGAATTTCCCAATGTCATCCTTACCCCCCACATCGGCGGCTTCTCAGAAGAAGGAGACGAAGCCATGGCCGTCCAAGTCGTCGAAAACTTCCTGAAAATATATAAAACAAACTAAAATCACGACGTCTCATTGAACTTACAATTAAACTCATATACTCTAACTACGACAAAAATTATATCTTTATGAACTTACCAGAAGTACCCGGACCAAAAGTAGAGCAACCCTTTAATCCTGAAAACTATTCATTGAAAGAAATTCTTAAACCTCAGCATTCCGCATTAGTCGTTGTTGACATGCAAAACGATTTCCTGGATCCAAAAGGCTTTTTTGCGCGACTCAATAGGCCTATCTCTCAAATGCAATCTACTATTCCTCATATTCAGGGCTTAATAGAAGTTGCCCGCAGCGCTAATGTCCCGATTATTTTCACTAAAGGATATGAAGATGTAAAGTTTCGAAAAGGACCGGATTTACGAAGAGCTGTAAAGTGGGATGAAGCAGATGGTGATGGAAGTGTTAATTCGCAAAGTGGAACATGGGGTGCTGAATTTTATAAAGGCATTAAGCCTCAAGAAGGAGATATTATTGTAGAAAAGCATAAATGGTCAGCTTTTGACGGTAAAGATAAGGAAGGTAAAAATCTTAAACAAATACTTGAGAAACGTGGTATTAAAACATTGGTTATAACAGGAGTCGTAGCCGAAACTTGTGTTGAAACCACAATTAGGAATGCTTACGACCAAGATTATTTCGTAGTCGTGCCACGCAATTCAGTAGGTTCAAATTATCCGAAACAACTTCAAGCAAGAATGAAATATTTAGAAAAAGGCTTTATTGGTGATGTTGTAAACGAGGATGAAATAAAAAATTATTGGCCGCCTGTTAAAGAAACCCCAACAGAAATAAAATAATTACCCATTGCCAAAAGTATACGTTATCCCAAACTCAAATTCAATTCCATCTATTTCTTACCCAATCCTTCATCATGCGTACCGACAGAATGCAGAATTATTGCGCTATCCGTCTTTTTCCCGATCATTCTATAATTATA
>JAHIGH010000127.1 GCA_018900295.1 Patescibacteria group bacterium
CAGTATAGGTATTATTGTATTGTATTGAGACTTCTACTTGCACGTCATTTTCCTGCTTGTTGATATAAATTGTTTTATGGAGAGGTTCTTTATTTTCGTTAATTTTTTCAACTAAGGAGGTAATGCCGCCTTCGAAATAGTAATTTACTTCTTTTAATTCCGGTTTCCTACTATCAATAAGGTGGAAATAAAGTTTGGGTACAAGATACGCGCGTTCACGGATTTGTTTTTTGATAGTATCGAAATCGAATTCGATTGTCTGGAATATTTTTTTGTCGGGAAGAAAGGTAACTGTAGTACCGGTTTGAGTCGAAAGTCGAAAGTCGAAAGTCGAAAGTTTGGATTGTTTTACTACCTCGACTTCTGTTTTGGGGACACCGCGTTCGTATTCCTGGCGGTAAATTTTGCCCTTGCGCCGGACTTCAATCCAAACCCATTCAGAGAGGGCATTTACAACTGAGGATCCTACGCCATGAAGTCCTCCTGAGATTTTATAGGCTGATCCGCCGAATTTTCCTCCGGCGTGGAGTTTGGTCATGACTATTTCCAGAGCGGATTTTTTGTATTGAGGCATGATGTCGACAGGAATACCGCGGCCGTCATCAACTACCGTTACAGAACTATCGGCATTAAGCAGTATCCAGACATTTTTTGCAAAGCCTGCCAGGGCTTCGTCAACCGCGTTGTCGATTATTTCACGCAGGGATTCGTGCAGGCCAGTGATATCGGTGGAGCCGATGTACATACCCGGTCTTTTTCTTACAGGCTCGAGTCCTTCGAGAACTTGGATTTGTTGCGCAGAATACTCCGACTCCGATTTAATCGGGGCTGGGGATTTAATGTTAGGCATTTATATACTCATTATACTAAAATTACGAATATTTGCAACTCTTTTTAAGCTTATTTTGAGGTAATCATTCATAAGTTGACAAAAAACTGACATTTTGAGTACTTGGATTTAGGTTACTTGTTTTTATACATTTCCACTAAAATTTTCTCCCTTTCAACTTTTCAGGTGGGTGGTTTTTTCTATAAGATTATTTTTTAAGTAATTCTTCTAAAAATTTTCTCGGAGTGACAATTTTTATACCCTTATATTCGTTTGATGGAAAATCTTTTGTGTTACCGGTCACTAAATGAGTGGCTATTCCCTCTTTCGCACATGCCAAGACCATATTATCGTCAGGGTCATTGTCCAAGACATTGAGGATGAGTGTTCCACTGGTCATATATGCTCTGTCTTTTATCTCCTGGATATATAGAGAGGTTTCTTGCGGGGTGAGGCCGGTGTATTTCATTACAGAAGGTCGTGATAAAACTTCTTCATATTCAGCTATTAGCTGAGGTGAAGCAACCATCACAAATTTTTGGTTTCTCCAAAGATTTATGATTTGATAAGGGGCTCCGTTGCTTACGGTACCTCCGGATACAAATACATTGGTGTCAATAACGGCTCTATACACGTTTTGTTTGTCGAACCTTGCTTACCGTTTGGTCGATGGCTTGTTCCACTTCTCTTTGAGGAAACTTTTTGGCATTTGCCCGTGCTTTATCCATTAAAGAGAATCCTTTCTCCCACTCTTTTTTTGTATAGCGTTTGGCCGGATTCATTATTTTTTCGTAGTCCTCAAATGTCACAAGCGCGGCGACCGGTTTACCGAATTTGGTGATTACCACTTTTTGGTTTCCGTACGCGACTCTTGAGATAAGGTCAGACAATTGTGCCCGTACATTTTTTAAAGGTAGTGTTTGATTCATATATTGGTAGAAGTTTATAATAAGTACAAATTATCACACTGTTGCAACTTTGTCAACTATTTATCTTTATAATATTTTCTGCCTTTCAATTTTTCAGGTAAGTATGAAAGTCCTTCTTTTGCTCCCACATTTCCCTCTTGCCAGCTGTAGCCTTTTGCGTAGCTGAGTTCTTTCATGAGTTTGGTTGGGGCGTTGCGGAGATGGAGGGGTATGGGTTCGTTGGGGAAGTTGCGAACGTCTTCAAGGGCACGATTATATGCGTCGTAGGAGCTTCTGTCTTTTTTGGCTTTGGCGAGGTAGACAGTGCCGTGAGCGAGGTTGATGGCACATTCGGGGTATCCGATTATCTCGCAAGCTCTGAATACCTCATTGGCGACTACAAGGGCTGTGGGTTGTGCCATTCCAATGTCCTCAGAGGCAAAGATCACCATTCTTCTGGCAATAAATTTGGGGTCTTCCCCGCCTTCGATCATTCGGGCAAGATAATACAGGGCTGCATCAACATTTGAGGCTCGCATTGATTTGATGAAGGCGGAGATGATGTTGTAATGCTCGTCGGCTTTTTTGTCGTAGAGGCCGGTGCTTTTGGTTTGAAAGACTTCTTTGATGATTTCGGGGGTGATAACCCCTTCCGACCTCCCCTTGTCAGGGGAGGAGTAAGCAGATTTTCCCTTGGATAAGGGGGAGTTAGAGGGGGCTTGTGTCGTGACGGCGATTTCGAGGGCGTTGAGCATGATTCTTGCATCACCGCCGGAAAGACGGATAAGAAGTTCCTGCGCTGCCTCGGTTATATTTTTTTGGTACTCTCCTATCCCCCTTTTTTTATCTGTTAATGCTGTGTGGACAATCTTTTTTAATTCCTCCGGAGAGAGGCTTTTGAGAACAAAAATACGGCAGCGGGAAAGCAGAGCGCTGATGATTTCAAACGATGGATTTTCTGTTGTCGCGCCGATGAGCGTGATTTGTCCGTTTTCGACATATGGCAAGAGCGCGTCTTGCTGGGCTTTATTCCAGCGGTGAATTTCGTCGAGGAAAAGGATTGTGGGAATAATTTTCAATAAATTTTTATTTTTTTCTGCTTCTTTTATAATCTCCATGAGTTTTGCTTTACCAGCTTCGACTGCTGATAGATGGTGGAAGTTGGCGTTGGTTTCTTTGGCGATGATATTGGCGAGGGTGGTTTTGCCGCTGCCGGGCGGTCCCCATAGGATCATAGAAAAAAGATTGTCTGTCTCAATCATCTTGCGCAGTATTTTTCCCTGTCCAACCAGATGGTGCTGGCCAATAAATTCTTTAAGTGTTTGGGGGCGGAGACGTGCCGCGAGGTTCATGAGGGTATTGTAACACACGCGAGTCATCAAGTTATAAAGTCGTCAAGTTATCAAGGCGTGAGGGAGAGGAGGGTGGTTTCGAGGAGGAGGCGGGGGTTGGCGTTGGTGGTTTGGAGTAAACTATACAGGTGTTGGAATGATTTAAGGTAACCAAGATAGTTCCGGTTAAGTAATTTTGTGGAATGAGATCCCTCCACTCCGCTATCGCTACGGTCGGGATGACAAGAAAGTAGATTATCCCTCAAAACTAAAATTAATTTTGTAGTCCATTCAATTGTTTTTTCTTTATCTTTGGCAAGAAGTTCCGCTTTTTTTAATTTTTCGCTTATCGATAATTTGGGTAGATTTACAATAAATTCTGTTAGTTCCTGGATTTTTTGATCAGACAATTTTTGTCTTTCATCCTTAAGATCAATAATTTGACACCGGGAAATTATTGTGGGGAGAAGCGATTCCCTGGATTGTGAGGAAATAATAATAATAGTATGGTCAGGCGGTTCTTCGAGGGCTTTAAGCAGTGCGTTTTGTGCTTGTATAGTGAGAAGTTGCGCATCTTCAAGTATGACTGCTTTTATCGGACTTTTGATAGGCTTGAGAAAGAGTTTTTTTTGCATGTGTTTGATTTCTTCTATGCCGATAGTGTTAATATTTTGTTTGATAGCGGTATCTTTTTCGATGATCGTTATATCAAGTTTGTCAATTTTAAGTTCCAGACAATATTTTTGGATGTATTTCCGGCGTTTGGATTTGTCGGTAGAAATTATAATGAAACTTGTCATAGATAGTAATAAGTATAAGGTATTAAGTGGTAAGTATAAAGATGTTGGAGATTTTTCCCTTGACTTAGCGGGTGGGATTTTTTACTATAGATGTAATGCCTGATTCAGACAAATCATCAGTGAATAATATAGATACGCAGGGTAATGCCTCCGTAAATGTACAAACCATCTCAAATGCGGTGAGTATGAATTTGGATGAGGCGAAAACGATTACGGATATTCTTTATGCGGAACATATCTTAACTCAAGAACAATATGAAGATGTGAAAGTCAAGAGCGCGACTGCCGGGCAAAGCGCTGACTCAATTTTGGAATCTTTGCATCTTGTCGGAGAAGAGAAATTCGCGGAAGCACGAGCAAAGCTTTATGGTATACCTTTCGTGTCACTTAGAGGTGCATCTTTTTCTCCTCAAGCGCTTGGTCTTCTTCCTCGGGCTGTGGTTGAGCGTTTTTTTTTGATACCTTTTTTTTATGATGATAAGACAAATACCCTTTCTGTCGCAATGGCTAATCCGCTTGATCTTGATGCTATTGCTTTTATTCGTGAAAAGACCAATTTGAATATTCGTTCGTTCGCCGCGGTACCTAGTGAGGTTAAGTTGGCAATCGGGCAGCAGTATACACAAGAGTTGGTCGGTCAAGTTGGAGAAGCGGTAAAAGAAACAGAGGAGTATTCAAAAAAAAGAGTTATTGATAGCAAGCGGATCTCACAAATTATCCACGAAGCTCCAATTGCAAAAATTGTAACGACAATTCTTGAATATGCCGTAACATCCCGTTCTTCGGATGTTCATATTGAACCACAGGATGACAGACTGCGTGTCAGATATAGGATCGACGGTATTCTTTATGATAAGTTGAGTTTGCCTGTAAGAGTGCAGGATTCTCTTATTTCAAGGATAAAAATACTTTCCGAGATGAAAATTGATGAACATCGTTCTCCGCAAGATGGAAGATTTTCTTTCAAGGCTGGTGATAATGAGGTTGATCTTCGTGTTTCAACAATTCCTACTATAAAGGGAGAAAAAATTGTTATGAGACTTCTTCGTAAGTCAGGGGGTATACCATCGCTTCAGCAATTGGGACTGCGTGGGGCGGGACTCAAAAGTCTTGAGACAGCATCTTTACGGCCGCATGGTATTATTTTGGTTAGCGGGCCTACGGGTAGCGGGAAAACAACGACTCTTTATTCTATGCTTTCGAGGCTTAATTCAACCCGTGTTAATATAGTATCACTTGAGGATCCGGTTGAATATGAAATGATAGGAATTAATCAGGTTCAGGTAAATCCAGGAGTTGGTTTAACTTTTGCTTCCGGGTTACGCGCATTTTTACGTCAAGATCCGAATATTATTCTGGTTGGAGAGATTCGTGATAAAGAGACAACGGGTTTGGCTGTTCAGGCAGCATTGACCGGCCATTTGGTTTTTTCGACTCTTCATACATCCAGTGCTGCAGGAGTAATCCCGCGTTTGCTTGATTTGGGTGCTGAAGATTTTCTGCTTGCTTCAACAATTAATGCAATAATCGGCCAGAGAATCGCCCGTAAGATATGTAATAATTGTAAAATTAGCTATGATCCTCCTTCTCAAGTCTTGACGGAAATGAAAAATGTCTTACTTAATCTTTATCCTTCTGAAAATGGGCAAGGAATTAAATTATCCCGTGGAAAAGGCTGCCCGGAATGCGTCGCATCAGGATATTTGGGAAGGGTTGGTATATATGAAGTTATTACTGTTACTGAAAAGATATCACGACTTATTTTGGAGCGGGCGGATAGTGTCACTATTGAGAAGCAAGCAATGGAGGGAGGAATGATTACAATGAAACAGGATGGTTATTTGAAGGTTATTCAGGGGGAGACGACG
>JAHIGH010000128.1 GCA_018900295.1 Patescibacteria group bacterium
AAATAATTTCTAACAGGCCGGAGGGGGTGATCATAATGGCAGCAAAGAAGAAAGCAAAGAAAAAGAAGAAGTAAATTGGTAATAACTATTACCAAATGATCAATTGGTAAATCCCCTGCCCTTTAGGTGGGGGATTTTTTTTCTTGATAAAAAAAGTATAATGATGTATAGTTATGATGTATGAAGTCTTTACTACATAGAACACAAATATATTTACCAAAAGATCTTCGGGAAGAGATAGATCAGCAACGATATAGCACGGGCGAGAGTCTAGCTGAATATTTACGAAAGGCTGCGGAAGAGCGGTTGAGACGGGAAAAAAAGAAAAAGGTTGATTTGAAAAAATTTGCGGATGAAATTATTGGTATGATAAAGCCCGGAAAAGAGGGATGGGGAGGCGTAAATTTAGAGGAATGGCGTAAGGAAAGACAAGAGGAAGATGATCATTGGATAAAACGCTGGGATGAGGCTGTAAGGTTAGTTCCGCCAAAAAGAACATCCTAAATAGGAATATTGGCAGTTCACGATGCTAAATCACGGAGGAGTATAAAGAAATAGCCTATGTATCTTCCCGATACAAATATTTTTATAAACTTTTTCAAAAGGAGTGAAAGGGAATTGAATTTAATGCAAAGATTAATTATTCAAAATTCTCTTGTGCTTTCAGTTGTTGTGATTGGGGAAATTTATGCAAAAGCTGATGATCGGGAAAAAAGAATATTTGATAAATTCTTACTGCGTTTTCATATCTTGGATATTGATGTGAAGACCGCAAAAATTGCCGGAGAGTATAGGAAAAAATTTCTGCGAACCAATAGAACAATTCTGTTGGATTGTTTTCTTGCCGCTCAGGCAAAAGTTCATAGTCTTACTCTGGTCACCAATAATAAAGCCGATTTCCCAATGAAGGATATAAAAATCATTTCTCCGTGAATTTGAAGGTGGAGAGGATTAAATCTAAATACTTTGCGCTTGTTATTTCTCCACTTCCATTCTGGGGGGGGTAACTTAAATCAAAAAAATATGCCCCCTTTCTAAAAGTTCTAATGTTACTCTGTAGATTTGAAACACTCGCAACTTCGTCGGCTCCACCATATTTTTCATGTAAAGTAACTTTTGTTATCGTATTAGTTCCAAACCCTTGTTTATTGTCATAAGCCTGCATTATGGTTTTTCCGTTAGTAGGAATTACATTAATCATTATCCAAGAAATGTCTTGCGTGGGTTGTATGGATGGATCATTTGATTGAACCATTTTACCTGTTGTAAAAGATGTGCTTAATTGGGTAATAACTATTTTCTGGCCATCAAAATCCGTAGAATCGATTACTTGCTCGTCATCTTTTAGCAAAGTTAGTTCCGAAGGGTATTTAAATGAGAAGTGATAATCGTTGTTTGTATACGTTTTCCAGCTTGCGGTAGGGTTTGCGGTTGGGGTTGGGAGAGAAGTCGGAAGAGACTGTGTCGGCGTAAGAGATTGCTGTACTTGTGAGGGCTTTGGTGTTTTATTTACGGAGATGAAAACTAAAAATAAAACGAGGATGAGAAGCACAGGAAGGATCAGCCGGAGGAACTTTCCGTCTTTTTCCCACAAGGTTGGCGGGGGGAGAAGTTTTTCTTCAGGGGCAGGAAGTCTTTTTTCTTCGGGAGGAGCAAGCAGTTCTTCTATGTATTCATTATTTCATAGAGAAAGTGTCGGTGTCAATGACAGGGGAATTTTTTTGAGGCTGTAATGTAATAATGTAATGTGATAAGATTAAATTTATGTTCTCTTTCCTTTCCAAGTTCTTAGATTCCAACATTAAAGAAGTCAACCGATTCAAGCCTGTTGTTGAGGAAATAAATACATTGGAAGCAAAAGTGAAAAAATTGAAAGACAGTGCCTTTGCCACAAAAACAGCGGAATTCAGAGAACGAGTGAATAAAGGCGAATCTCTTCAAAGCATACTTCCTGAGGCATTCGCGCTCGTCAGAGAGGCGAGCTTACGGACACTTGGCCTTCGTCATTTTGACGTACAACTTATGGCGGCAATGTCTCTGGCACATGGAAAAATTGCCGAACAGAAAACAGGAGAAGGAAAAACACTATCCGCTGTTCCCGCTTTATATTTGCATAGTCTTACACGTAAAGGAGTACACCTCGTGACAGTCAATGACTATCTGGCACGGCGTGATGCCGGATGGATGGGTCCG
>JAHIGH010000129.1 GCA_018900295.1 Patescibacteria group bacterium
CCTTCAAATAACTTTTTAAACCCTTCAAAGTCTGCTTTATCAAAGCCGCTATTAAAGTTAAAACTCGTTCCAGCCCCAATCGCCGCGCCAAATACCCAGAGCATTTTGTTGGTCTTTACTATCTGCCATGCTTTCCTGTAAAGCTCTTCAATCATCCAGTCGGGTTTTTCAATTACCGATTTATTTTCTACTTTATTTTCCTCGCTTGACATATGTATAATATTTATAATAATCTTATAGAAGAGGTTTTGTCAAACATTATGAATCAACGATATGCGGGGTTTTGGATCAGATTTGTAGCTGTGCTAATTGACGGTATTTTGATAGGCTTAATTAATTGGGTTATTGGCCTACTTTTGCAGAATACATTAGGCGATGCTGCTGCTAATATAGCTTTAGTTATTTCTATTGGGCTTAGTATTGGTTACTATGTAGTCTATCAGGAAAAACAGGGTCAGACTATCGGCAAGAAGGCCATGAAGATCAAAGTAGTTACTTATGACGGGAAGACGCCGACGATGTTTACTTTTTTTCTTCGCGAAATTATCGGAAAAATGATATCGGCGGTAATTCTCCTTCTTGGGTACTTGATGGTCATTTGGGACAAGAAGAAGCAGGGATTGCATGACAAGATCGCTAATACATATGTTGTCTATGTTGAACCCGCTGCGGCGCAACAGGCAGCGCCTATACAGCAACAGGCAGTTCCTCCAGTACAACAGCCAATAGAGAAACAACCAATGGTTCCTACACCACAAACAGTAGTGGAACCACAACAGCCTGTGTAAAACTTTACATGGCGACTTTTTCGATTTCGCGGATACTGCCGACTGAGTATTTATCCGTGAAGGGGATGTTGTGACCATTTGGGGTATAGGGATCATTCATCATGTAATTTCCATTTAATCCGCTGATCAGGACGAGAAAGTGATCAGGCTGGGGACCGCCATCATAGCTAATTCCAACTATAACAGGATTTCCTCCCGAAAGCTGATTATCAATTGATGCATATACCCTACTAGAAGGCGTGCCGTCAGCGATAATATCTTTTTTTAAAAAGGCCGGATAGTACGAAGCAAAATTACCGGGTATACTATTGATTGTCGCCGGAGTTACTGATTTATGGCCGTAGTGGGTATAGACCATCGCCATTGACGTAACTAAGCATCCATCGCTGGCAAGGGTGTATTGAGTGCCGTTGAGGGACGATCCTCCCCATTCCGTATCCCGTTGATTATAATAACAACCCCAATCATCGCAGGCTGTTTGTCCACCTAAAAGAGATGCTCCTCCTTGATTTGCGGTGAAGCGACTAAATCCTTCAAGTTGTGCTTTTGCCTGAGAGAGTAAGCGTTGGTAGTTTTCTTCATCTCCTTGAGTTTCCGCGAGTAATTTTTGCTTTGATTCTTTCTGAGAGTCTAATTCTTTGTTATAGTCTTCAAGCTGGGATTGCAGAGCGAGAATTTTTTTCTTTTTGCTTTCGAGCAGTGTTTTTTGGTTCGCGTAGTCAACTTTTGCCTGCTGTGTGTTGTAGAGTAATTCTTTGTCGTGCTCCTGGACGATCTTCAGGTAATTCTCACGCGAAAGAAATTCCTGTAAATTACTTGACGCGAGCAGGATACGTACCGGATCTATTTCTCCGGCTTGATATGTCGCTACTATCCTGCTGAGCAATACTTTTGTTACATTATTCAAAGAGCCTTCAAGATTCTTGATCTTTTTACCGGCTGTATCTATGTCTAGTGTGGTATCGTTGATCTGTTCCTGTACTAAATTAATCCTGTACTGTGTCAATTGAATTTGATTGTCCATCACTTCAATTTGAGATGAGAGAGAATCTACTTTTTTTTTCGCTTCGTCACTTTTCTGCTCAAGTTCATTGATTATTTTTTTTAGCTCATTTTTTTTTACTTCATTGTCTTGAGCACCTGTAGGCGTTGGTGTTATGGTTGTATCTACTTCAGCTGATGAAGAAGATGATGGAGTTTCTTGCGCAAAAGAACTATTATTGAAAAACAAACTGAAACTTAAAATTATAAGTGTGAAATATGCTAGAATTTTTCTTTTTATTTTCATAAAAATCTGTCTGTCTCATTATTTTAGATATCGGAGAACTGCAACCATGCTCGCAAACACTCCGATAATTACAGCTATTAATAATTCTCCCAGTAATAATTCCAGCAGAAAGATTGGAGAAACGGGTAATAATGGAATATCTTTCAGGAAGGGCTGTAAATAAGGCGTCGCATACCATAAGCCTACTGCCGCTGATATCCATCCCAGAATAGTACCTATGATTCCATAGAAGATTCCCTCCAAAATAAATGGCCATCTGATGTACCAATTGGTAGCGCTCAAAAGCCGCATAATTTCAATTTCTTCTTTTTTCTGGGAAATTTTAAATCCGACAATACTTATGATAATAAATACCGACTCTACGGTTAAAATAGCTACAAGTCCGACTCCGATTATTTTAATGGCATTGATCCATTTGGTGAGGGTTGAGACGACATCCTGCGGGTACCTGACAAGAGATACTAATGGAGAATTTTTCAACGATTCCGCAATAGACGGAAGATCCGTAATTTGAGTGGTTGAAATTTCCAGTGAAGATGGTAGTATGTCTTCTGTAACCAGCTCAAGAAGAACGGGATCATTTTTATTTTGTTCTCTGTATTTTGCTAAAGCATCTTTTTTTGAAACGAATTTTATCCTGGCAATTTTTCCGGTATGCTTGAGCTTGTCCTGAAGGACGTTTATGTCTACCTGCTTCGCCTCATCTTTGAAGAAAGCGACTACTTCCAGTCTTGATTCCAAATAACTCACGATAACCGATGAGCCAATAATTATAAACGCGAAAATTGAAATGGCAAAAAATGTAATGGTTGTAATAAATATCGCAGCCATTGATTGATATGGATTTCTTCTAATGTGTTTCCAGCTTGTTTTTAAAGATTTCATTTTCTCTCTCCC
>JAHIGH010000130.1 GCA_018900295.1 Patescibacteria group bacterium
AAAAGAAATTAGCCCTTCTGTAAATAGACCACTTATAAAAGGCTTTGTATTCGGAGTTGCCGGCGGCGTGATTGGTCTTATGTTTAACGCAACGCTCATCGATGTATTTGAAGCCTCAAAAGTCGCTGAAAATCTTTGGATACTGCTTGGAATTAGCGTAGGAGCATTACTTCTTTTTAAAAAGAAGCAGGTACCTTATTTACTTAATCTGAAAAAAGTCCTTACCTCAAACTTGTTTATTGCTATTTATATATTAATTATTATTTTTATAATTTACTCGACAAGCATAAATAATTTTTTTGTCGCGGGCGATTTTACATTGCTTCGTCAGGCCGCCGTTTCTTCAACCGGTGATATCGTAAAATACTTCACAAATTCACAAAATATAATTTATTTACTTTACACGGTTTTTTCATTACAACCGCAAGGATATCATGTAGTTTTATTATTATTACACTCACCCGCTTCCTTATTAGTATATTTTCTTACGTTAAGAATATTAAAAAAGAAATTACTTGCATTTATTGCGACATTATTTTTTATTCTTAGTCCGTTTTTAGCTGAAAATATATTTTGGTTTTCAACGTTTCCAGTTACCTTATCATCGATATTTATTATTTTTGCTGTGTTAATTTTCCTTAAGCTCTGGAAAAATAAACCTATAATTAAATATCTTATACTTCTTATTTTTATTATTTTTGGTTTTCTAATACACGAGCCTTCCATAGCCGTCATTTTTTATCTTCTAAACGCAGGCTTGAGTATATTCTTAGTAGTTATTATCCATAAAATATCAGGATTATTAGTTAAAAAAAGAAAGATTTCCATAATTTTTCCACTAGTGATATTTACCGCTATAATTTTAGCAATATTCTTAAAAGAATTAAAACAAGAAGAAATAGAGTGGCGATACGCCGGGAATTTTACTAAAAACATGCTCTCTACCTTAAGACTGGAGCATGAAGATTTACAAAAAACATCGAATGTATATTTTGTTTCGGCGCCTGTAAAATACGGTGATGCCTGGATATTTCCAACCGGAATCGCGGATAGCCTGTGGTTTATTTATCAGGAAAATAATCCGCGTATTTATCAGACAAAAAGTATTGAAGAAGCGAATAAGTTGATTTTAAAAAATAAAACAAAAAATAATTTTATCTTTATATTCGAAAAAGATGGTATCATAAAGAAAGTGAACTAAAAAATGACAAAAAAAATTCAACTATTTATATTAATAATAATACTGCTAGGCGCTTTTACGATAAGACTGTATCGTTTTACCAACCCCATTGCTGACTGGCACGCCTGGCGGCAGACGGACACATCCTCGGTTTCACGAAATTTTATTAAATACGGATTTAATGTCCTATATCCTCGTTTTGATGATATCTCAAACATTCCATCAGGTAAGGACAATCCGCAGGGCTACCGTTTTGTTGAATTTCCTATCTATAACGTTCTTCAGGCAGGTTTTTATAAGATATTTGATAAATTTACACTCGTTGAATGGGGAAGGCTGGTTAGTATAATTTCCTCCCTCATATCAATAATATTTATTTATCTTCTCGTTAAAAAATATGCCGACCACACTGCTGCGCTTTTCGCCGCTTTTTTTTATGCCTTTCTCCCTTTCAATATTTATTACGGCCGGTCAATTCTCCCTGATCCCACCATGGCAATGGCAATTCTTGGAGGAATCTATTTTTTTGATAAATGGTTGGATAAAAGCATCGCAAAAAAAACAATGAATTGGTTATGGTATTTAACCTCACTGGTACTCACCGCCTCTGCATTGTTGCTCAAGCCATACGCGATCTTTTTCACACTTCCGATAATATACCTTGTCTTTTATAAGTTGGGTTTTAACTTCTATAAAAAATGGCAACTATATGTTTACATAATTTTTGCGTTAACCCCCTTAATATTATGGAGAGTTTGGATGACGCAATATCCGGAAGGAATTCCTGCCAGCGATTGGTTGTTTAATGCTGGAAACATACGTTTCAAAGGGGCTTTTTTCTTTTGGCTTTTTGCTGATAGGATCGGTAGGTTAATTCTTGGATATTGGGGACTTATTATTTTTGGTTTCGGAATAATATCTTTGGCGAGGAAAAAGTTTGTACAAAAAAATCTTTTTCTCGTCTCGTTTCTCGTGTCATCTTTTTTATATTTGGTAGTTATCGCCCGGGGAAATGTACAGCATGATTATTATCAAATTCTCATAATTCCATCATTATCAATTATTTTGGGGCTTGGCAGCTCCTTACTTCTCAATCTGCCCAAAGAATATTTTCATAAAAAATTAGGTGTTATCACTTTAGTTACTTGTATGATTTTCAGTTTTAGTTTCGGTTGGTATCATGTACGAGATTATTTTAATATTAATAATTCGTCTATTATTGTAGCCGGAAAAGCGGTTGATGAATTAATTCCTAAAAACGCGAAAATAATCGCTATACTGCACGGTTCCGAAGGGGATACGACATTCTTGTATCAGACAAATCGTCAAGGATGGACCAGCTTCCAAAACCCCCTTCCAGAATTGATTATCAAGGGAGCTGATTATTTGGTTTTTGCAAATCCCACAAAAGAAGATCAAAATTATGCAAAGGAATACAAATTGGTTGCGTCAACGCAGGATTATATAATATTCGATTTGCACAAAAAATGAAAGTCGCTTTATCTATCATTATTCTCAATTACAACACAAAAAAAATAACGCTGGAGGCGGTAAAATCAATTGAAAAAAGTTATCCGAAAGAAACCCAATCAGGCGAATATGAAGTGATAGTTGCCGATAACGCGTCGCCTGACGGATCGTTAAGTTTTTTGTCAGAATATAAAAAACAAACGAAAATAAAATCATTTGAAGTTTACGACAACAAAAAAAACCTGGGTTTTGCGGCGGGCAATAACAAAGCCGTTCCCTTTGCCTTAGGCCGTTACATTTTATTCCTCAATCCCGATACACTGATGCAGCCTGTAACCCTGCCATATATGATAAAGTTCTTAGACAGTCATCCGCGAGCCGGAGCGGCGAGCTGTAAAATTATTTCCCCGCAAGGGAAATTGGATCACAATTGCCTGAGAGGTTTTCCGACGCCTTGGAATGCGTTTTGTCATTTTTCGGGTTTAGGGAAAATTTTCCCTAAAATTCCCTTATTCGCTGGTTACATGCAGACAGGCTGGAGAAATATTGACAAATTGCAGGAAGCAGATGCTATCGAAGGCGCTTTCATCATGCTTCCAAGAATTGTAGGCGAAGAAATCGGCTGGTGGGATGAGGATTATTTCTTTTACGGCGAAGATCTGCAATTGTGTTTTGACATACGTAGAGCCGGATATAAAATTTATTACGTTCCCCAAGTTAGTATTATTCATTATAGTGGTGTATCAAGCGGCATTAAGAAGGAGTCTCAGGAGATTACTACAGCTGACAGGGAAATAAAAATGAAAGTGCAAGGATGGCGGTTTGATGCCATGCGGATCTTTTACAAAAAAAATTATTCCCGCAAATATCCCAAAATTTTTAACCGGTTAGTTTACAAC
>JAHIGH010000131.1 GCA_018900295.1 Patescibacteria group bacterium
GATAGCCGCGGGTTTTTGAAACCATTCAAAGATTGCCGATGAAGCAACAGGACTTAATTCTTCGACAGCGCATACGCTTTGTGAATTTTTACTGTTAAAGTAAAGAAAGCACAACAATATAAAGACAAGAAAAAAAGCAGATATATATCTTGGGCTATGAAGAATCTTTCCTAAAAATTTCCACATCTATGTATTTTAATACAAACATTATAGTTATTACTACTTGAGAAATTGCTGAAAATTTTATCATTTACATTTGCGCCAAACTACTCAACCTCAAAACCGGCAAATGTTATGTTCGCTGATTTTAATTCTTGCCCTCACCGAATGGATGCATTAAGATAAAAAAGGGCGCTTTCGTTATTATTTATGAAATTACTCGGATTACAGCATTTCACCAATGACATAAAAGATGTAAACCAAAACAACGTCGTTCAAAAAATTAAGAAAAATACGCAATTCTCCTTTAGTTTTTTAATACTTCTTATCTCATCCACAATTATTTGTACGCTTGGCCTGTTGCTTGGATCCGCACCAATTGTTATTGGCGGGATGCTCATCTCGCCTCTTATGTGGCCTCTTATGAAAATTGCCATTGGTGTTTCTCATGAATTAAAAAGTTTTATCAAACAGGCGCTAAGCCTTCTATTATTGTCTGTAATTATTATCTTAGGATGCTCATTTATTATCGCATATATATCACCGATAAAACTTGTAAATCCCGAGATACTTTCACGAACAAATCCGACACTGCTTGATATTTTCGTGGCGTTTGCCGCGGGCGCGATCGCCGCCTTTGCCATCTTACAAAAGAAAATTTCCGATAGCCTGGCAGGTGTAGCTATAGCAATATCCCTTTTACCCCCGCTTTGCGTAAGCGGCATTGGTATAGCGCTTTTTAATTATCAAATTGCCTCAGGTGCTTTTTTGCTGTTCTTAGCGAATGTTGTATCCATCATTTTCATTTCTATCTTCGTATTTATATTTTCAGGCATTAAAAAGAACGGAGACAAACCCATTAGGTTCAGGGGAATAGCGCTGATTACGATAATACTTATTTTTACCTCTTTGCCTTTGATTTCTTTTTTAGCGAATTATTCTTTTAAGTCGAAGGCTTATTCAATAAGTCAGGATGTTCTCGTGAAATATTTCAAATCAGTATCAACATCAATTTCGGTGCAAAATGTAAAGACAACAATACAAAAATCTGAAGGGCAAGACATTATTTTTATCAATGCGGATGTGCTTATTCCTGAAGAGATAACCCTGGACTACAATCAAAAAAATGAGATTGTACGTAAATTGGAAGGGGAATTGAAAAAAAAGATTGATCTTAATTTAAGGATACAAAAATCCATCGCTCTTCAAAGTAAAGATGCCATAGCTTATGGATCGACAAAAGAAGTACTGATAAAACTCTTCCGGGAAAAATTACTTGGCATCGACAATACAATAAACATCAGTTCGCTTGATGTATATCGCAATGAATACAATCCTTATTGGAAGATCGATGCTGTTCTTTTGAGTAATCCTGAGATTTATCTGACCGAGGATCAGCGCAGCGATATAGAAAGCACGCTCAGGAAGAAAATAAATCAACTGGTTGTACTCAATATAGAGCTGGTTCCAAGATTAAAACTTAAATCACAACCCGACTTGGAAAACGAAAAAATAAAAAATGATATTAAAAATATCCTTAACACATCATTAAAAGATATTGCCATAGAATTGGTAGTATTACAAAACAACAAGCAAGAAGGCAACGATATGGTTGGGGAAGAATATACTGCAATAATATCCGTACAAATTCCCAAGGGGTTTTCTTTCACACAAATATATATAGATGAGATGAAGAGCTATTTGTCGGAAAAATATAATAAGAATTTTAAGATAAAATTGATTACAACAGAAAGAACAATTTACGAACCTCAATAAAGGAATCTGCATCTTTGATATCTGAATATTTTTATGTACAATATAAAGGATATGGATCTTTTTAGAAATGAGTATGCAACGGCAATCTCTTGGTTCACCGCCCATGGCTTTAAAATAGCAGGTATTATTTTGGGCGCGTTTTTAATTTACAAATTCGGCGATGCTTTCATAGAAAAAATTATCAGGAAGGCAATTGTGCCCAGAAAATTTGTTACGAAAGAAGAAGAAAAGAAAAGAGAAGACACACTGATACAAGTTCTTTCAACCGCGCTGAATATACTGATTGTTGTACTTGCTCTGCTTATGATTCTTTCGGAGATTGGAATTAATACCACCCCCCTTATCGCAAGCGCCGGAATTGTCGGAATAGCTGTAGGATTTGGCGGACAATATTTAATCAAAGATTTTATTTCAGGGACTTTTATAATTTTGGAAAATCAGTACCGTGTAGGTGATGTTGTATGCCTTGGAACAACATGCGGACTTGTAGAAGACATGAATCTTCGCATTACGGTATTGCGTGACCTCGATGGGATAGTACATCATGTTCCTAACGGTGAAATTAAAATTTCTTCAAATTATTCTAAAGATCACGCCAATGTAAATTTAAATATTGGCATCGCTTACGATACAAGCCTTGAAAAAGTAATACAAATAATAAATAAAGTCGGAAATGATTTATCCGAAGATAAAGATTGGAAAGAAAAAATAAGAAAGCCCCCCCAATTTTTGCGGGTAGATGATTTTGCGGATTCGGCAGTTATTGTAAAGATATTGGGGGAGACAGCGCCGCTCAAACAATGGGAAGTTGCCGGAGAGTTACGAAAGCGGATTAAAATAGCGTTTGATAAAGAGCATATAGAAATTCCATTCCCCCAGCGCGTTGTACATATGAAGAACATAGGGTAAATTATAAGCTTCATGTAGCTCAATAATTATTAGCCGCATTATTTAATGGGATTGCTTTTTCTTGAATTTCATCCAGGTCTCATCAGCCAAGTTTTATATGCCGTCCTCCATTTATCTTATTTGAAAAAAAAGCAAGGACTGGTAGAATCAAATCGAACGCTGGAACTATTCTATAAGAAAATGAAAATAATAAAATTTATTGAAGAAAAATTTTGGCTCCCTCTTATTATTGCTCTGATTTTGGGTTTATTAATTCCGACTTTTGGTAAATCCCTCATTTTTCTCATAATCCCTTTTCTTATGATTATTCTCTTTCTCACATATCTCAAAACCGATTTGATAGAAATTATATCCCACATCAAAAAACCATTTTTTACGCCGGAGCAGATTTGTAATCTGCTCCGCAACTTTTCCTCCTAACTTTTGCTACACTTAAATCATGCCGTCAGCTCAAATTGGTAAAAACAATAATTCAGGATGCTACTTTATTACATTTACTATTAATCACTGGTATTACTTATTTGATCGGTATAACCGTTGGAATATTCTTGCCAAGTCTCTACAGTATTGTGTCGACAATAAATCTTTAAAACTTTATGGTTTTATCTTCATGTTGAATCATATACATCTTATTTTTTCATCACCTGATGCAATTGGCTTTATTCGTGATTTTAAAAAATTTACCTCCAAAGAACTAAAGAAAAATATTTTAGAGACTGAAGCACATGTGTTAAAGCTTTTTCTTGATGAAAACAATAATTATCAGTTTTGGCAGAAAACAAATATGCCCTTACTTATCGAGACAGAAAAATTTTTTCTTCAAAAACTTAATTACATGTACAATAACCCTGTCCGTAAAAAGTACGTAGAAAAACCTGAGTACTGGTACTGGTCGTCTGCTAATCCTGCCTGTGAACTGAAGGTTAAATCTGCCTTTTAAGAAAAGTTTGAGAAATATCTGGGAAGAAACGTTTCGGAGCAAGTTACAAACTTGCTCCGGCTAATTTGTCTGTAGCTAAAACATACATGAATAATTCTCTTGCTCTTGGTTTGGCTCTGGCATTTTTCCCTCCAAAAATTGCCCTATTAGTTGCGTTATCAGAAATTCCATGGACTACAACCCTCGCCCCCTTTAACTATTTCATTAAAAAAATCTCACAACATAGACAAAAAGAAATGTTGAATTAAAAAGGATGCCGTTTATAGCAAAGTATAAATTACTACCCAACAAACACGTGAGGTATATGTAAGATTACAAGACAGGTTCTATGCTATACTACATACAGTGAAACATGTGATATTAGAAGAAATTAAAAATAAAGTAGTACCAATCCTTAAAGAAACCGGTATAACCCGTGCCGCTATTTTTGGGAGCATTGCGCGACGAGAGCAAACAAAAAAAAGTGATGTAGATATTCTGGTAGATTTACCAAAAGGCATGAGCTTATTTGATGTTATTGATTTAGAATTTAAATTAGAAGAAGCAATTCATAGAAAAGTCGACCTTGTTGATTTCGAAGCAATTAAACCTCGGTTAAAACCATATATCATGCAAGATCAGATACAGATTATATGAAAAGAGATCCTCTTATTTATATTCAGGATATGCTTGAAAGCATAGAATATATTAAAGAAGACACGCAAAGATTGTCGGAAAAAGAATTTTCTCAAGCAAGAATAGTTCAACAAGCAGTGGTGAGAAATATTGAAATTATGGGAGAAGCAGCGCAACAACTCCCAAAAGAGTTTAAAGTCCACTATCCGACAATTCCATGGCGCAAAATCGCAGCTACGAGAAATAAAATTATTCATGAATACTTTGGATTGAAAATAGATGTCATCTGGAAAACAATTCAAGACGATTTACCGGAATTAAAAAGACAATTAGAGCAAATTCTCAAAGACTACCCTACAGAAGAAAAATAATAGTAAAAAATATGAATAAAGCCCTGATCGTTATTGACGTACAAAAATACTTTCTCAATCCAAAAACAAAGCCCATGGTTGAAAGAATTAATATTTAGGCGTTTACCTATTACAATGTTTCTTACTATTTTATTAATGTTGAGTCTATGGTAGTGAAAGGAATATAATGGCTTTGTGGTAAAATAAAAAAAATAAATTGACATGAGAGATTTTTCCAAGCTTATAATATCTGTTACGGTTTGTGAGCTTATTGGCTTACTCAGTACACCCTTTACCATTTCCTCAATACCCACATGGTATGCGGGACTCATAAAGCCATTCTTTTCTCCGCCCAATTGGATATTTGCTCCCGTTTGGACGACTTTATATTTTTTGATGGGAGTTTCAGTTTATCTAATTTGGAGAAAAGGCATAGAAAATAAAGAAATAAAAATCGCAATCTATTATTTTATAACTCAACTCTTCTTTAATTTTTTTTGGTCTATTTTTTTCTTTGGATTACGCCTGCCGCTTGTTGCGTTTATAGATATTATCGTATTATTAGCAGCAATCGTCCTGACAATGATGAAATTCTACAAGATATCCAAAGTCTCTTTATATCTTTTGATTCCTTATCTTTTATGGGTAAGCTTTGCTACGATTCTTAATATGTCTATTGTGTTATTGAATAGATAGACTATATTGAAAACGTATTATTTTGTGTAGTAGAAATGCAGCATCTTCAAAATGTATGGATAAAAAACAAAAAAAGCGCCTTCACGTTTCAGGGACAAAATTCCCTTCGGAACTGCGTTCCAACACAATCTCAAACGATTGGGTGATTATAGCCACAGGCAGGGGCAAAAAACCGGCAACCTTTAAAAAAGAAAAAAGGAAAAAAATAATTCCCCCGAAAAGTAATTGTCCGTTTTGCAATATTGATAAAATAGGAAAAACATGTTTGATTTTTGCGAAAGGTCGAAAAATTCACGGTAATAAAATCCCTCATAATTGGACTACTATTGTGATCCCCAACAAATACCCGGCGTTGATACCTTCCTGCTCCCTGAATGAAAAAGCGGATGGTTTCTTCAGGACAATGGACGGCGTAGGTTATCACGAAGTAGTTGTGTTCCATGATCATCAAAAATCATTTGCCCTTTTTTCAGTTGAGGAACTGGAGGAAGTAATCACCGCGTATCAGGATCGGTATTTGGAATTGATGGAAAAATCTTTTACAAAATATATTTCTATTTTTCACAATCACGGCCAGGATGCCGGAGCCTCTATTTTTCATCCTCACTCTCAGATCTTGGCGGTGCCGGTAATGGATCCTGACCTGAATCTGGCAATTTCAAATTCAAAAAAATATTTTGAACAAAATAAAAAATGCGTCTATTGCGGCATGAATGAGTGGGAGCAAGACAAAAAAGAGAGAATTGTTTTTGAAAATAAGGAATTTTTAGTTTTATGCCCTTTTGTTTCAAAGTCCGCTTTTGAGATGATAATTACCCCTAAAAAACACATGCATTGTTTTGAAAGAATTAATGGCACGGAAAAGTTACATCTTGCCGTTGCTCTAAAAGAGGCTCTTTTCCGCCTTTACAAAGCATTGAATGACCCTCCTTATAATTTTTACATCCATACCTCGCCCGTAAACAGCGGGAATTATGATTTCTATCATTGGCATTTAACCATTTTGCCCAAGACCGCGACCTGGGCCGGTTTCGAACTCTCGACAGGCATAGAAATTTCAACCATCGAACCTGAAAAAGCCGCCGAATACCTGCGAAAACAATAAATGTGATTTGTAAATCTATTCCATTTTCTAATTAAGAGCAAAATTGGTATATACCACTACGCTTTGAATTTACAAATAATTAGTATATGCCTCCGTAGCTTTCAAAAACAGGATTATATTGTATTTAACAACTAAACTATTTCTAATTCAAAGCTTCGTTAGGTATTATACCTTTGTATTTTGAAAGCGTAGGGGTATAATAGGGAATATAAAAATATGAAGAAAATTCTAGTTATAGGAACGGGCGGTACTATCGCGGCTGTCAAAAGCCCCGAAGGCCTGCGTCCTGCTTATAAGACAGACGAATTAATTTCATTTTTCCCCGAAATTTTAGAAATAGCAAAAGTAGAGGGGAAAATGCTTTTCAATTTAGACAGCACCAACATCCAGCCCCATCATTGGTCGGAAATCGCCATCGAAATTCAAAAGCAATATGACACATACGATGGATTCGTAATTACTCACGGAACCGACACAATGCAGTACACCGCTGCGGCGTTGTCGTTTATGTTACAGAATTTGTCCAAGCCTATTGTTTTGACGGGCAGCGTGAAAGCGATTGGCGAGAAAAGCGACGCCAGGCAGAATTTTATTGATTCGGTGATAGTGGCCTCATCCGGCATCAGCGAAGTGTGCATAGTTTTTCACGGAAAAATAATCAAAGGCTGTAAAGCCCGTAAAATCACCAACGAAGCCACAAAAATAACCAACGAAAATCTCAGCGTTTACTCAAGCATAAATCACCATCTTCTCGGAGAAATGATCGGAGAACTGAAGGACAACCACACCCGGAAAATAGTTTTGGAAAAAGGATATATAGCCAAATCTGAAGATATTAAAGCGCTAAAAGTTTTGCCTGGCGTCGATCCGGCCGATATATTCGCGGTAAGGATCTATCCCGGTATGATCCCCGAAATTTTTGACAGACTCACTGATTTCAAATGCGTATTGATAGAAGCGTTCGGCCCCGGGAATATCCCTTTTATGGAAAACTCGCTGGTTGAAAAAATAGACATGCTCACTAAAAAAGGTATTCCTGTTTTCATCACTTCGCAAAACCCCTTCGGTGAAGTCGATATGACACTCTACGAAGTCGGACAGAAAGCTCTGAAGGCCGGCCGCTATTCCCTGCAATGATATGCCCCTTGAAACAGCAATCGTAAAATTGATGTGGATAATGGGAAATTTTGGTAAAGATTTTGAAACGATAAAAAAAATGATGCTGAAAAATTTTGCCGGCGAAATACGAATAAAAAAAACCTGATATGGAACATAAAGTTTCAAAAATGATATAATACTGAGAGGTTAAAATATGACGGTTAAATCATTAAAAAATTATTCTAGCCTGCCTCAGGATATAAAAAAACAAATAGATGTTCTTCTTAAAGAAAGAACTAAGTTACCGGAAGGTCAATTTCTTTTAAAAGGAAACGATATTATCTGGGGTATGTGGGATGAGCAAAATAAGGACTTCACGCGATGGTGCGCCATTCTTATAATGGGTTCTTTCTTTCATAAATTTCTGGAAATCTTGAACGATTTTTATAAGAAAAAATATAACATTAATTTATCTAAAGAAGATCTTGAAAATAAGGATTTAGAAAGAGTAGTATCTGATTTGAAAACCAAGATGTCACAAATCATTGATGAAAATGACATTAAATGGTTAAACAGAGAAGTCTTCTCCTCCTTTTCAAATGTATTGAGAAGCGTTACTACTGAATATATGTCATCTGTAAACGATTTAATTATACTTTCGAATTTAGGGAATCGTCAGTTATCTAACTTGACACAATATGAAAAGCCTATAGAACAACGTCGTGAGCAATTAAGGCAGGCTCTTTTAACTTACATAAGTGACTTGATTGAGGCAAAATTAATAAATGAACATGAATATAAAACCTACAAACTTAAACTAATTAAAGAGGTTTGGATAGGCCTTGAAGATTTTTCCAAAAATCAGGTTGTTGTACAAGCAAAGTTATTATCAAACGAAAAGTTTAGAATGAATTATAAATTAGAGAAGCCACAGCTGGCAGCATCAGGAAGCATAGAAATATGAATACAAATATAAATTTAATAGACATAAAGCTTAAGAAGATTGAAGCTATTAATCGAATAGGCGAAGGCATTGCGCTTGTACCGGGTACGAAAATTTTGATAAACGTAAATGTTGCATCAGGCGTAGTAGATAATAACAAACAAGCAGGAGTTGTTCTCATGAAAGCAGAAGTTAGGCCTGATTTACCTGAAGAACAGAGGGTATTCACTATTACTGCAGAGGTTGTAGGTATGTATCAATCAGAACAAGAAATTTCAGCAGATGACATAAAGATATATTCTATTGAAAAAGGCAATAAAGAATTATGGCCATACCTTAAAAACGAGATTAGTAAGATTACTCAACCAATGGGATTAATCGTTGAACTCCCATTAAACTCTCCTATAAAAAAAACACCAGATAAGCATTAATGAATGTTACTTTTAAACCTAAAAATAACTGTCTTGAATATAAATACTGGTCAAAAGCAGAGGTTATAAGACTAGTAGCCTTTCTTCTTAATGAAGATAAATTCATCTTTTTAAAAGCGGGAGAAATTATCGCAAATTTCAATACTAAGCTTTCTATATCAGATATTCTTATCCAAATATTTCCTTTCCTAACTACTATTCAGGCTGTTCAATATCGAGAGAAACTTGAAGTGTTAAGCAATTTACTAGCAAGTTTACATGGGATCGCAAAAGATGAAAATGAACTTGGAATACTTAGAACAGCAGTTATTGAAAAGTTTATTTATCAGTTTGTCTCAAATAAATATTCCACAAATCATAGTCATCACTGCATTATTAAGATAGGTGAACAATTTATTGATAGAGCTAAAGATGTGGATGTGGCTGGTTGGGAATCAGATGCTGGTGAATTTCATGAATGTAAGGCTGGAGACTTTGATTACGTAGTGAAATGACTAAGGTGGAATTTCTGAAAAAGCTTAAGCAAATTGTAGGAGATAATGGTTTAGTAGCAATAAGTGTATTAGACTTAACTGAGCAAATGTATATAGATGATTATAAAAAGGAGGGAATAAATTACTGTGACCGAAGATGTATTGCAGAAAAATATTTAATATAAAAACAAAAATTCTTTTTAGTGATGCTGAAAAATTTTGCCGGTGAAATACGGGCGGAAAGATAACAAATTCCACGTAAACTCCATAAGTTGACATAACGAATCCATAGGTGCAATACTTTATTATAGTAATCAAATGGGAATACTCTTTGCCTTTATCGCTTTGTTTTCATGGGGAATCGGCGATTTTTTGATCCAAAAAAGCACCCGTAAATTCGGCGACTGGCTCGCTTTATTTTATATTTGCGCCTTTAGCACCGTAGTGCTTTTGCCGTTTGTTTACAAAGATTTGGGAGTGGTGATATCAAACCCGAAAGACCTGGCTTTCTTAACTGAAAAATAAAAAGCGTGAAAACCTACTTTTCACAGCATCTCCCAGTTGACAAATCCAAAACCACAGGACTAAAATGGGTGGTAGAGGCGCTTTTGCCTCTCTACATATGATAATCATTGAAGAAGCAGAAGAAGATAATTGTTGTATAAAAAGAGTAGAGTTTGAATCGAAGTAAGTTCTATCCTTTTTGCGTAACATATTCCTCTGTTTTTTCTCCAGATATCATGTGTTAAATGAGGTTCAACTATGCAATATTTTTCTGAATTATCCGGTAAAAAAGTATTTACTCAGGACAGAAACTATATTGGGAAAGTTACTGACCTGCTATTTCTTCCCAATGAAACCCCTCTGGTAACCAAATTTATTGTGAAAACACCAAAAGGGAATACAGTTATTATTTCTGATCAGGAAGTAAGAAAGAACGGGATAGGATTTATTGTCAACAATAATTACAAACAGGAAAATAAAGCAGAAAATGAAGTTTCTTTATTAAATAAGCTGCAAAATCACCAAATTGTAGATATTAGCGGCGCGAAAGTTATCCGTGTCAATGATGTGGTTATCAGTGATGTGCCTGATTATACTATTTCAGGAATTGATATTGGCGTGCTTGGTGTTTTTCGTTGGATAGGCGCTGCAAAATTCGTATCAAAGCTTCTGAGAAGATTGAATATTCATTTTAATTCTGATTTTATTCCTTGGAGTCAAATTGAAGCAGGCGAGATAGCAAATGGCAGAATAGTCTTAAAGTCTGAGAAAGAAAGGCTGAAAAAAATTCATCCCGCTGATCTTGTTGAGCACCTGGAGCATGCGACGATCAGGAACGTCCTCAAGTCTCTTCGCGTAATGGATGAGAAGCTGTCCGCTCGTGTCGTTGCGGATTTGAATGTTGATTATCAGAGGGAAATTTTCCAACGGTTTAATCCTTCACAAGCAGGAAAGATACTTTCACTTATACCCTCAGACGATGCTGTAGATGTGCTTCTTTCTTTAGATACGCAAAAAAGAGAAAAAATACTCGAGAATATCCAAAGAGGGAAGAAGGGCCCAATCCTCTATCTGCTTGCGCATGCAAGAACACCAATAGGGCACCTTATGAATACTGAATATATAACTGTTCCGTCCGACGTGTCGGCAAAAGTAGCCTTAGCTAAAGTGAAAAAGGAGGCTCAGGATTTTTCCGAACTGCTTTATGTATATGCGGTCAATAAAAAGAATCAAATAGTTGGTGTTTGCAATCTGCATGAACTAATTACCCAAAAATTAGATGAGTCGATTTATAAATTTATGAACCAAAACCTGGTTTTGGGAAGGCTCACTACTCCAAAGGAAATTTTACTCAGGCGTATGATAAAGTATAAATTATATGCGATTCCCATCGTTGATGATAACAGAGAGCTTTTAGGTATCGTATCTTTACAAGATATTGTCGAAGAAGAACTTGAGGATCACTAAGCCATGCAAAAAGGATTTTTAAAAAAGATCGTCATTTTTTTTTCCGTCCTTGGTCCATCAATTATCACGACTATGGCGGGTAATGATGGGGCAGGAGTAATCACCTATTCATTTGCCGGAGCGCGTTTGGGTTATACGGCTCTATTTATCCTGCCAATAGTAACTATTTTGTATGGACTTACTCAGGAGATGGGGTCTCGGGTAGCAATTGTTACAGGCAAGGGTCTTGGCGACCTTATTCGTGAGCGTTTTGGTGTGCGGGTAGCAATGCTTATTTTTATCACTATTATTATAGCCAATTTTGGTACTCTTTTGACCAATGTCGCCGCTCTGAAAGTTGCCAGTGAAATGTTGAGTATACCATCCGCCCCATTTATCTTAGTCACAGTCGCTCTTTGCTTTCTACTTGTTACATTTACAGAGTATGATAAAAGCCAGAAAATATTTCTAACAGGAATAATTTTTTACTTGGCGTATATCTTCTCCGCGATTATGAGTAATCCCAATTGGGGAGAATCAACGAGATCATTATTCACTCCTCAAAAAAGCATGCTATCTCAAGAGTATTTTATTCTGGCAATTGCTATCATTGGTACAACTATTACTCCGTGGGGGCAATTCTTTGTCCAAAGCTATATGAAGGACAAGAATGTTCCGATAAGCAGGTTAAGATACGCGAAAATTGAGGCATATTTGGGCGCGTTTATCTCTAATTTTTTCTCGTTCTTTATCATAATTGCTACCGCGGCAACTCTTTTCGCCCATAAGATTCCTTTAGATTCAGGAGAAAAAGCCGCGCTTGCAATAAAGCCGTTCGCTGGAGAATTAGCAGGCCTTCTTTTTGCAGGGGGACTCATTAACGCGTCTATTATTGGTATTATTATTATCAGCTTAACCTCGGCATATGCATTTAGCGAGTTTTTTGGTTTTACTGGATCACTCGATGAGCCGTATAAAAAAGGGAAACCATTTTATCTGAATTTTCTTCTCGCTATGCTTATTCCGACAGTTCTTGTTCTCACTCCTTTTTTTCCGCTTTTTAAGATCGTGCTCTACACACAGTCTTTAAATGGTATTTTATTGCCTATATTTTTCTACTTCCTTTTAAAGATAGTGAATGACTCCGAGTTGATGGGAAAATATGTGAATGGAAAACTCTACAATATATTTTCAGTTATTGCAATAATTACTATTGCGCTTACTGCTATCTTGGCAGTAATATTTTCACTTTATAAAAACTTTACATGAGCAAGTTTATTAATGTAAGATAACTATATGAATCTTGGTCTGAAAAATAAAGTAGCGATAGTTTTAGGCGCAAGCAAAGGGCTTGGCAAGGCCTGCGCGAAAGCCCTCGCCTTGGAAGGATCACAAGTCGTGATCGGCAGCCGTGATGAAAAAATCCTGAAAGACACAGCGCTGGAATTAGAAAAAGAAACAGGCAGTAAAATATTGGCAGTATCAACAGATGTAACTATCCCAAAAGACCTGGAAAATTTCGTTGCCC
>JAHIGH010000132.1 GCA_018900295.1 Patescibacteria group bacterium
AAATGAATTCTGAATGGAAAGATTTATATGAAGGTTTATTTTGATAACTACGGGATTGCTTCGTCGTGCATTATCATGCTCTCCTCGCAATGACAAAGTTTTTTTGGATATTTTGATCGGTGTTCTTATGAAGTCTTTTTCTGTGCTATAGTTTTTTTGAATATAGAAAATAGCGGAGAGTAATTTTTATAGGAAAGTGTAGGGAATTTAAATGATATAATCGGTTCTACAAAATAGATAATGTGGATTTGTAAAGTAATATATGTTTACTAAAGAAGATATCCTTAAGGAGATACGTTTGACCGCTAAAAATAATGGTGAGGTTCCTTTGGGGAAACGTAGGTTTGGAGATCAAACAGGTATAGAAGAATATGATTGGCAAAAATATTGGCCGAGATTTAGTGACGCAATCCGCGAAGCGGGATTTTCTCCCAATAAATTAATAACAGCCTATGATGACACATATTTATTTGAAAAATTTATCTTACCCATGAGGGACTTAAATAAATGGCCAATTAAGGGGGACTTGCGAGTAAAACGAAATAGCGATCCTGAATTTCCTAGTGAAAGTACATTTTATCGGTTAGGTAGAAAACAAAAATTAGCGGCAAAATTATTTGAATATGCAAAAAATAAAAACTATGAGGATGTTGTTGAAATATGCGAAGAAGTTCTTAAGGAATTTGAAGAGCCTGAGAAATCAGTAGACGAAACATTAGGAGTAGAAACATATGGGTCTGTATATTTAGCAAAATCAGGACGTTATTATAAAATCGGTCGTACAAATAACATGGGTCGCAGGCATCATGAAATTACTATTCTACTTCCAGAAGGACTTGAACTCATACATTGAAATAAAAACCGACGATCCTAGCGGAATTGAGGCATATTGGCATAGGAGATTTGAGTCAAAAAGAAAAAATGGTGAATGGTTTGATTTAAACCCAAGAGATTTAAAAATGTTCAGGCGTTGGAGAAAAATAGCGTAAGAATATCCGCCTAATTAGAGGGTTTTTTCGTCATTTCGAGCCGAAGGCGAGAAATCTAGCGTTAGCGTTACGCTTTGCCGCGTCAAACGCGGCTTCGCTGGATTTCTCAGTCGCTGCGCTCCTTCGAAATGACAAAGGGGTGGGTGAGTTCTAGAAAGATTGCTTTGCTAGGCTCGCAATGACAATTTTTCTTTATAAATTTTCCTATTGTTGATAATCAATTTTTCTTGTATACTTGGCCTATTAGGAATGATGCCACTGGATTCCCGCCTTCGCGGGAATGACAAAAAGGAAAGCGGGAATGACAAATTTTTTTATGAGTGCTTTGAAAAGAGTTGATCCGGAGATTTATAATTTAATTAAAGAAGAAGAGAAGCGGCAGAAAAATGTCCTTGAGATGATCGCTTCGGAAAATTATGCTTCGCGGGCTGTGATGGAGGCGCTTGGCACAGTGCTTACCAATAAATACTCAGAAGGATATCCTGGACGGCGATATTATCAAGGGAATAATTTTATCGATAGTGTTGAGTCGCTGGCAGTGAGCCGGGCGCAAAAGCTTTTTGGAGTACCTTATGTTAATGTCCAGCCTCTTTCAGGTTCGCCCGCAAACGCGGCGGTTTATATGGCGACGCTTAATCCCGGAGACAAAATAATGGGACTGGCGCTGGCTTTTGGCGGACACTTGACACATGGTGCAGCAAATACGTTTTCCAGCAGATTTTTTAAGAGTGTTCCATATATTCTGGGAAAAGACGGATTTTTGGATTACGACGCGATAGAAAAATTGGCAGTAAAAGAAAAACCGCAGATTATTATTTGCGGATTTACGGCTTATCCGCGGATTGTTGATTTTGCGCGTTTTGGAAAAATAGCAGATAAAGTAGGCGCATATTTGATGGCAGATATTTCTCATATAACCGGTCTTGTGGTAGCAGGCGCGCATCCAAGTCCTGTGCCGTATGTTCATATTATAACCACTACTACGCATAAGACACTTCGCGGGCCAAGAGGCGCAATTATTATGGTCACCGAAAAAGGAATAGCGAAAAATAGTAGTCTTCCTAAGAAGATTGATAGC
>JAHIGH010000013.1 GCA_018900295.1 Patescibacteria group bacterium
GTAAATTAAGTCCCAGTACCTGATCCATTTTAAACAAGCTTGCGGCTTTGCATCTTGTCGGATTATCAGATTTCACCAACTCCCAAACAACTGCCAATGCCTTTGGCATATTCAGGTCATCATTTATCGCCTCAAGAAATTCCCCTTCAAATTCAGCACAACCAACCTCAGGCTTGTCCCATGTTGCGATTTCGGTCAGTAATTTCTTCAATGCAATTGAGGCCGCGTCAAGCGCGGGAAAAGTAAAATTCATCTCCTGCCGGTAGTGTGTCTGTAAATACAAATACCGGAGCGCTAAAGGATTATATCCCTGCCTGCCGGCAGGCATGGCCTGCTTCATCAGATCATACAATTTATAATTATTCCCAAGACTCTTACTCATCCTTTCTCCGGCAACAAGAACAAAAGCCGAATGCACCCAATACTTCACGAACTGCTTGCCTGTCGCCGCTTCTGCTTGAGCTATCTCATTTGGATGATGAGTTTGTTTCAAATCTATCCCTCCGGCATGGATATCAAAACTCTCCCCAAGATATTTCATTCCCATAGCGCTGCACTCAATATGCCAACCCGGGAAACCAACTCCCCACGGACTCTCCCACTCCATCTGACGTCGCGAAGCGATGTCATCCTGAGCGACGCCCTGAGCTTGCCGAAGGGCGGAGTCGAAGGATCTACCTTCTGGATAACTAAACTTCCAAAGCGCGAAATCTCTCGGATTTCGTTTCTCAGGATTTACCTCCACTCTCACGCCTTCCCTAATCTGATCCATATCAGAAAGCTTGCCGTAATCCTTAAATCTTGAAGTATCGAAATAAACCCCATCGCTTATCTGATACGCGTATCCCCTTTTCTCAAGCCTTCCGACCAAGTCTATCTGCTCTTTTATGTGATCCGTTGCTTTCACGAAAAGCTTGGGCCTCTCCAGATTCAAAAGATCAAAATCTTTTATAAATGCGTCCGCGTAGAATTTGGCAATATCCCAGGCTGTTTTCCCCTCCTTTTTCGCGGCTTTTTCCATCCGGTCTTCACCCAGATCCGCGTCTCCTAAATTATCTCCTGTTAGATGACCCACATCTGTCAAATTCATCACATACTCAACGTTATAGCCATTATACTTAAGAATTCGCACCAAAAAATCGGCTGATGTATATGTGCGAAAATTACCTATATGCGCAAAATCATACACCGTCGGCCCGCACGTATACATATGCACAGCTGGCGGATGAATCGGCTTAAATTCCTCAATCTTCCTCGAAAGCGAATTATATAACTTCATCATATGTAAGCATTATAACTGGAGTGCGCAATAAATTCAAAGAGAAATCCCGTAACTGCTCACTAGCCATAATTTTCTAATGTTAAAAAATCCCTCCTAGCCTCCCTTTAACAAAGGGGAGGAATCCCCTCCTTTTTAAAGGAGGGTAAGGGAGGATTTCTCTAGGCACAAAATTTTAGGTTAATTGTATCCCAAGTGAGCAGTTACTCTCTGCACAATTGACAGAACTTCTAAAAACCATTTATAGTTAATGTATAGTTCGGCCTCATGAAAACTAAAAAAAAGTTGTTACATAAGAAAAATTCAATATACAAAGGCGGTGCAGGCAATGGAATGGTGTTTGTAGTTATTATAATGCTTATGATGGTTGCCATTGCCTTCGCACTTATTGGAGGACAATTACCGCAGCTTGATAATAGTAAGGTTGGTAATCCTGTTGTACTTGTTACTTCCGCTCCTCAGAATGCCAAAAGGAATCTTCAACTTTACACCTTCATTGGAATGACAATCACCCCTTCTCCAACTCCAATACCTGCTGCGAATCCCACACCAACTCCCCAAGCAACGCCCGCGCTCACTCCTTCTCCCAATTGCTCACCAACAGGTGCAGCTGGGAAGGGGCCATCCTCAATCATTATCAATCCTGATAAAACAATAAGTATTAACGGAAAAAAGACATTTCCACAAATTTTTTATTCTATATGTGATGGAACTCATATATTCGGAGATCAGTGTGTGACTAGCCTTCAACGAATGAGTATCTTTGATGCAGATCTAGTTGGGTATGCAAAAGTTACCAACCCAGAACACGAACAGGAAGGAATGGGATATATAAACATGGTAAACAGTGGTACAGGAAATAAAGACAAGCCTAATTTTTTTGGATATGTACAAGTTGACGAGCCAATAGCCACAGGCCAGAATGTTGCAGCTCTCGAACAGGCTTATCGTAACATAAAAGCAGCTGATCCAAATCATGTTGTTATTGCTGTTGATTGGACACGATTAAATGAATTGAGAAATATGGCAGATATTATAGCGGATGATGGATATACATATATAGACAAACAATGGCTATATGATATAGGCTATACCCGACAAACTGCGCTATATTTCAAAGAATCTCTTGTTTATAATCCTGGTAATCCTGGCTCTGCTCTTAATGGTGTAAATGATTTCGATGGAATCAGCAAGCCGGTATATGCGGTAATTCAAGCGCTTAGTACAGATGACAATGCAAATGTGCAACCAGTAACTAAATCAGAACTTAGAGGGCTTATATTTCTTGCTATTACCATGAATATGAAAGGATTATTTTATTATACTTATAATGAGCAAACAGATGACTTGTCGGTGCATTATGGCTTAGTTCGTGATCAAACCCTGGTTCAGCAGTATATAGATCAAGCAGCTGAAATAAAAGCGCTCAATGACATTCTTGTGCTTCCGACCAAAGATTACAGATGGCAGCACAGACAGGGAACACAGGTAAGTTTCAGCAAGGCATTAACCGCCAGTGGAAGTATTTACATAGATGGATATACGAATTTTAATTATATGCTCAAGCAAGACGGCTCTGTTTATTATCTGATCGTCCTAAATAAAGATACTCGTTCAATCTCTGATGTAGTAATAACAGTTAGCGGTTTAAATGGTCCGATGACTGCTAAAAAGATCATTGGAAGCTCAACTACGGCAAATCAGGATACCCCGGTTAATAACGGCGTATTTACTGACTCTTTTGACGGCCTCGCCGTCCATGTTTATCAAATATATTCCGGTCCCACTCCTCCTCCCTTACCATCCTGCAATTAAAAAAAGGAAAAAATATCTATTTCAAAAACTTTTGCGGCAATTATTGGAATTTTTTAAATCCCGGGACTAAAACCTATCTATATCCGTTGATGAACTCCTCCACATTTTTCCAGGCCTCCGCATCATTAAATTGCTTCGGCGGCGATTTCATAAAATACGAAGAAGGCGCTTCAAGCGGTCCGCCAATACCCCGATCCAGCGCGAGTTTAATGCACCGTATCGCATCAATTACGATCCCTGCCGAATTAGGACTGTCCTCAACCGACAACCGTACTTCGATATTCATCGGCACATCTCCAAAATGCCTGCTCTCGATCCTTATGAAAGCCAGCTTATTATCATGCAGCCACGGTACGTAATCACTTGGCCCAATATGAATATCATCCGGCTCGATCATTTGACCGTGAAGTTTTACCTGTGATGCGACCGACTGGGTTTTTGAAATTTTCTTGGATTTCAATCTCCCACGCTCAAGCATATTCTGAAAATCCGTATTTCCTCCGACATTCAACTGATAAGTCCTGTCAATCGGCATGCCCCGATCCAAAAATAAATTCGTAAGCGTTCTATGGACAATAGTCGCCCCTACTTGAGATTTGATATCGTCCCCTATTATCGGAACTTTGGCATTTGTAAAAAGATCCGCCCAATTCTTATCAGACGCGATAAATACCGGAATACAATTGACCATCCCGACTTTTGTTTCCAAGCATACCTTCGCCCAATACTCAACAGCTAACTGGCTGCCGACAGGAAGATAATTGATCAAAACCTCAGCACCGGACTTTTTAAGTACAGCAATCGAATCTACAGGCTTTTCTTTAGTTGGAATTACAACATCCTTAACAAATTCTCCAATACCATCCATTACCGGGCCGCTTTGTACGATCACACCTGTCTTTCCGATTTTCTGAAAAACTTTTGTATTATTTGGGAAGGCATAAATAGCCTCACCCAGATCTTTTCCAACCTTCGTCTCATTTACATCGAAAGCCGCGACTACCTCAATATCCGCAATTCTGTATCCTCCGAGTACAGTATGCATCAATCCGACAACCTTTTTATCATCCTGAAGATTTTTATAATATTCCAAACCTTGCACCAAAGATGAAGCACAATTCCCCACGCCCACAATAGCAACTTTTATCTTTTTACTTTCCATCTTATTGTCATTGCGAGGAGCACCACGCTAGTGGGCGACGAAGCAATCTCTCTCAACAACGCCATTGCTTCGCTTTCGCTCGCAAAAACAATGCTAACACACAAAATACCACTAGTAAAATTAATAGAAGTTATGATATATTAGATAAATTAATGATAAAAGAACTACAACGTTTCATTCTTGTGGCAAATGAAGGCAATCTCACCGAGGTTGCGAAAAAAATCTTTATCACCCAATCCGCTTTGACGCAATCTATTGACCGTTTGGAAAAAGAAATCGGCGCGAAATTATTTATACAAAAAGGGAAATACCTGGAGTTGACAGCAGACGGCAAAGCACTCGCTTCTATTGGTACAAAAATTTTAGACCTCTGGGAAAAAGCAAAAGATCCGGGAATCAGAAAAGCAATAAAGCCGACAATAACTATCGGCATGTATGACAACGCCGCGCTTCGATTGGCCAAATTTGTTCAAGAAAACATCCCTTCCAAACAAACAATATTTGAATTCGTGATTGATAGCTCGGAAAAACTTCTCTCCGACTTACTGCTGGGTGTCCTGGATGTTACAATCGCTGTCATCAACCAAAGATACTCTCATCCGAAAGAAATTCTTTGTCTGAAAACCTTTAACGAAGAACTCATTCCTGTTTCAAATAAAATTTTTAATGCGCCGCTTAATAAAATACCCTTTATACTCTTCAATAAAGGTTCAAATACGCAGGAACAGGTTGATGCTATATTTACCCGAAAAAGCATAAAACCCGCGATCTATGCACAATCCACAAGCACCAGTTTCATGAAAGAACTTGCCATATTAGGTTGCGGAGTCGCCTTGCTTCCGGAAAATTTTGTGCGTCAGGAATTAAAACAAAAAATTCTAAAAAAACAACAACTTCCGATAAAATTTAAAAGGCAATACGGTATCTTTGTCCAAAAAAACAATTACTTGGAGGATAAAAATAAAATAATTAAAGAAATCACCAAAATCCTGGGAAATTAATTTTTGATCTTTGCTTGCCCCGCGACTTGTCCAGCGAAGCCTTGGCGAAGTTGGAAGCCTTGCCTGCCAGACGTAGCCTTGGCGAAGTCTGGGCGAAGTGGGGATTTTTGATCTTAAACTCACCCCGCTCCCCATCCCTTCTCTCTCTCAATTGAAGTCCTTTTTTGCACTACAGCCAGATCCTCCTTCTTTTTCTGCTCAATTACTATCTCTTGCTTCTTATTCGCTTTCTTCTCTTCTTCCTCACGGACTTGTTGATCCGCTATACTTTCTTCCTGCTGAAAAGGCTGCGGTTGCATTATATCCCTGACCTGCTCCTCATGAAGCAGCATCCGCAGCCTCTCCAATTCATCTACCTTTTCCGGCGTCTTTCTCTTCGATAATTCCTGTTTTCTTTGCATAATAGCTTGTACAGTAATCGGATCCTTGAAATTGACCCTCGCCTTCAATGATGCATTTGCCCTTCCCTGATATCGCTTCATCATTTCGGTTACTGGGTCTTGATTCGAATCCTGCTGTTCGGACTGCTGACTAGGCACGCCATACAAATAACTAACAAAATCGAACTGGTCCGCAACGCTTTTTGCCGTATTCTTTACAGCTTGACTCGCGCTGTTTATAATAGAACTTCCCGCCTCCACTCCCTGTTCATCCTGATTGAATAAAATATTAACCATAAACAATCTATATTAATAACTCATGTTACGCAGTTTATTCTTCGAGTAAGGGCGATAGCCCGCATCGAGAAGTTCTCGACTCCGCTAACGCTGCGCTCGAACAATAATATTTTGCGTAAGTCCTGTTAATAATTAATTAAATGAAAATTGAGATTTCATTGAAAATTGCGACGGTTTGAAAAACCTAGTCCCCTTGTGGGAAAAATTGAAAATTTCTAATACTCTCTCCTTCCCTCCAATGCTCGCTCGAGCGTCATCGAATCCGCGTATTCCAAATCCGCCCCTGTCGGCAACCCTCTCCCGATCCTCGTTATTCTTAGTTCCGGATTCAAAGTTCTAAGTTGTTTTGCAAGGAACATCGCTGTCGCCTCCCCCTCCATTGTCGGATTGGTAGCCAAGATAACCTCCTTTGGCTCGCCGGCTTCAATTCTATCCAATAATTGCTGGATATATATCTCGTCCGGTCCGATATTGCTTAATGGATCAATTTTTCCATGAAGAACATGATAAACGCCATGAAATTTTCCTATCTTATCAATCGCCAATACATCAAGCGGTTGCTCGACTACGCAAATAACTGACTTATCGCGCTTAACATCTACACAAATCTCACATGGATCGCGCTCATCAACACCATAGCAAATCGAACACATTATGATATCTTTCCGTAGATTCTGCAAAGCCTGTGCGAATCGATCCAATTCACCCTGAGGTACATGCAAAAGATAAAAAGTCAATCGCTGCGCAGTTTTTGGACCAATTCCCGGCAATCGCTCAAAAGCATCAATTAAATTTTGTATCGCCCGAGGAATCCTCATAAATCAAAAATGTTTTGAATTTTAGTCACTCACCTTACGCAAAATATTATTGTTCGAGCGCAGCGTTAGCGGAGTCGAGAACTTCTCGATGCGGGCTATCGCCCTTACTCGAAGAATAAACTGCGTAACATGAGTTAGTCATTTGAATTTTGAATTTATTTAAAATTTATTTTTTGTGGTCTTTTATTCTCAATCGCTCTTGCAATCGTTCCGGCTACTGATAAAACTGTCAACTTTGGAAAATATTTATCCAAAGGTATATATACCGTATCTGTAACATAAACATCCTTGATCAATGATTCTTGAAGTAATTTTGGTGCTTCCGCGCTAAATACAGGATGTGTGGCAAAAACATGCAACTCCTCAACTCCCTTTTCACGCAAAAATTCCGCCGCTTTAACCATGGTACTTCCCGAGGAAATCATGTCATCAACCATAATTGCCCGACGCGCTACCGAACCCTCAATCCCCAAAGCTTCAACCTTCCCTGTTGATAAATCCCTCTGTTTCTCAATGCTTGCATATGGCATACCTCCAAGTAGCTCCGAAAGTATCCTTATGCGCCGTATCCCTCCCATATCAGGTGAAACAAGTACCGTATCTTTTGTATGCCATCCGCGTCTCTCGATTTCATCCGCGAATAAAGGTAACGCGGAAAGATGAGATACGGGAATTTTAAAAACCTCAGGTATTTTAATTGAGTGCAAATCAAAAGCAATTAACCAATTGATACCAACTGCCTCCAATGTCTTTACAACTACTTCCAAAGACACCGCTTCCCCATCCCGAAAAATATGATCTTGTCGCTGATAACCAAGATATGGAACAACAGCAGTTGTAGACTTTGCACCGCTGCGCTGCACAGCATCAGCGATAAAAAATAATTCCATATAATTCTGATCCACCGGAGTTGATGTAGATTGTACGATAACTGCTTCCGCGCCAACTATATGCTCCTCCACCCTGACTCGTCTTTCCCCATCGGAAAAAATATAAATTTCAAGAGGCGAAAGTTTTTGCCCAAATGCCTTACCTATCTTTTTTGCCAAAGGCTTATTAGAACTTCCGCTAAATATCTTCATATCTCAATATAAATAATACTACATTTTATCTTACTACACATTGCGAGGGGTGGCGAGCGTAGGGCTCCCAGTCGAGCGCCTGGACTCGCCAATTGGCGAGGAAGCCGTCGGACTGGGAAAACGCGAGACAGGACCCCGAGCAATAAAATTTCAGAAAAAATTTTGTTCCGAGTGAAATATTGTAAATCCCTACTTCTTGCCCAAAAGCGAACCCAAGCCTCCCATCCCGCCGCTCATCTGACTAAGCTCTTTTGCGGCAACTTCCTGCGATTTCTTTATCGCTTCATTAACTGCTTCTTTAATATCGTTATCAGATTTACCATTCGTGCGCATCTCAACGATCTTCTGATCTCCGCTCATACGTACAAATACTCCATTTTTATTAACATCAATGGCCTTCTGTTGAAGCTGACGCTGCATTGCCATCGCCTGATCCCTCATCTTTTTAAGTTCCGAAATTTGTCCAAATGGATTAATCATAAAATCTAATCACCTCCTCATATGATTACAAACAACTGTATTTAAAAGTAAAATTTAAGTAATTGAAAATTGTGTCATTGAAAATTCATTGAAAATTGTAAATTGTAAATTTAAAATTATTTTTTACTTCCTTAATTCTACCTCAATCTTCACATCTTTTCCAGTAAGTACTTTACATGTATTTCTCAAAGCCTCTCGAACCTTTGGGGTATCAAGTCTTTCTTTATGGAACTTGTACGCTGCCTCGATCACAAGTTGCTTCCCATCATAACTCCTTATAGAACAACCGCGAAGCACCCCGGCAATAGTATGATTAAACTGTTTCATTTCTGAAATAATACTTCTCCAAAAAGCCTCTATCCACTCCGGTGTTACTTCTCCGTTTGTCGGGGCATGCATAAGTCCGATAGCCGGCTCCGCTGTTTTCTTCGTATCATTCTCTGAAATATTCGCCTTGGGCGAACCATAAAGAGCCTTTATTTTTGTTATCGTACCTGCCTGCTTGCGAAGCTTCGCGACTGTTACTTTATTATCTTTACCCTCCGGCTTGTCCGCCGACTTGTCCGCCGTAGCTTTAGCGAAGGAGGAAGCTTTAACGTAGGTGGAAGCCTTGGCGAAGTTGGAATCTTTAGTAAAGGAGAGATTACCCTCATTCAATTCAGTCTTATCACTATCACCTTGCACATCCCTCATAGCGTATTCAATAATTGCAAGCTCCAAAGGCAACTGCGGCAATACTGCTGTCTTCATCTCCACGTATGCCCTGGAAAACAATTCAAAAAGCAATTTTATTTCTTCCTTTTTAAATTGAAAACTGAAAATTGAAAATTGAAAATTTTTTTTGATTCCTGCCTGTTCCAACAACTTCTCATGCAAAAATTCCATCATCTGCTGTAGAAAAAACTTTATATCTATCCCCTGCTTGATCAAACCGTCAATGATAAGTAATCCTGCCTTCATATCTTTCTTTACCAGTGCGTCAAAGATGGCTAATACCTGATTTTTTATACTTAATACTTTATACGCTCCATCAACCAATTCTGTGGTTATCTTTTGTCCCCGCGCAAATAAAGATAACTCTTCCAAAATTTTTGCGCTGTCGCGAAATCCACCCTCAGCCATTCTCGCAATCATATACAACGCGTCTGTATCTGCTTGAAGTTTTTCACCCTCAACAATACGCTTAAGCGAACGGACAATTTCATCTTCTGTGGCCAATTTAAATTGGATATGGAAACATCTGGAAAGAATCGTTGCCGGTACTTTATGGGGCTCTGTCGTACAAAGAACGAACATTGCGTGCGCCGGAGGCTCTTCAAGTGTCTTAAGTAACGCGTTAAAAGCCTCTGTTGTCAGCATGTGCACCTCGTCAATGATGTACACCTTTTTCTTTGCTGAAATAGGAGACAACCGGATTTTCTCCCGCAGATCGCGTATCTCATCAATTCCCCTATTCGATGCCGCGTCTATCTCCAAAATATCCATATTCGTCCCATTAGTTATAGATTTACACTGCTCGCACTCATTACACGGCTCAATCTGATCACCAGTCGCGTTATCTAACTTTTGATTTTTTATTTGTAATTTTGACTTTTGACTTTTGACTTTTGACTTCTTTTCACAGTTCACTGCCTTAGCAATAATCCTCGCCGCTGACGTCTTCCCCAAACCCTTCGGTCCTGTAAAAAGAAATGCGTGGGGAACATTGTCCTGTTTGGATAGAACTGAAAGAAGAGCCTCACGAACAGACTCGCTGTCAAGTTCATTTATTGTCTGAGAACGATATTTTCTATAAAAAACCATAAAAATAGAGCAACAATCAAAATGCAAAAGGCAAAAGCACAACTCAAAAGTAAAAAGTATTATAATTTTTGACTTTTAACTTGTAATTTTGACTTTTGACTTTTAACTTTTGAATTAATTTACTATTCATGATGCAACCCGAGTAAATGCAGCATCCCATGTCTTACCAACTCCTCCATTCTATCATCAACGAGCATCTCCTCTGCCGCAGCTTCTAGGATAACTTGAGGATATGAAATAACAATATCTCCCAAATGCAATATATCTTTAGGGAGACGGGTACTCTCTCCCTCTGACAAAGGAAAAGTCAAAATATTGGTTGTTGTTTCTTTCTGCCGGTATTTTTTATTGAGGGCTTTCATCTTACGATCACCGACGATAGCGATCGAAACTTCCAGATGACTCTTGACGCTTTGCTCTTCGAGTACCGAAAAAACAACGGACTTTATTCGTTTTCGGTCAACTCTATATCTGCTTTCTACAAAAATAAGAACATCAACGTTGTCCATTTACAATTTTTTAACCGTACATTTTCATCCTGGCTGCTTCCTCTTGCTTCATTTTTTTCTTCATCTTCCTTGCAAGCGAAGGCTTGAGATAAAACTTCCGGCGTTTGGCCTCTTGAATTATCCCTGCATCCATAACCTTTTTAGAAAAATTACGGATAAGTTGATCATCAGATTGTCCCGGCATTTTCTTAACCTGTACCATAAAAAACACCCCCTTTTCAGAATCCTCCTAAGAACGCTCCATGAGGCGTGAACGCCTGTCCGCCTTTGGCGGAAATAGTTCTGAAAAGCCGAATGGTAAGTTCAGGAGGATAACTTCATTTTCCATTCTACTCCAAAATCAGACTTCTGTAAACCCACATAACCTATAGCATCAAACTCATTTTCCCAAAAGCGCAAGTTCTCCTTCCGGGTGGCAGCCTGAAACACGGTGGAAGCCATACTCACATCAGCCTCATTTGCATCCTCATTCAAGAAAGGTATATTATATACTCACCTTACACACTGTCATTCCCGCGCAGGCGGGCGACAGCACGAAGTGCATAGCACCCTTGTGGTGAATCTATATAAAGAATGGAAACTGAAAATACATCTGTCCCTATCTCTGAGCTCTCAACAAAAAAAATAATTATCAAAGAGCAAAAACCCATTATCCGCGATATTGCGAATTATAAAAAAGATATCGAATTAAAAATAAGTTCAAAGACCCAAACAGTTGAAGGCATTTTCAAATCTCTGGAAAACCATACTCCTCTTGGAGCAGAAGAAAAAGAGCCAAAAAAAGTACTGGATAATCCACAGGAAATTTTAGATAAAATGAAAAACAACTTATCCAAACTATCGGAAATCAAAAACCCAACTATAGACGATATCGCAAAAAATTTAATTTCCCCGGGCTTGGACGCACAAGGAATGCAGATATGGTTAGAAACCAATAAAAAACAAATTCAATCTCTCACCTCAAATAAAAATATTCTAGAAGAAAAGAACACTGAATTATTGGCACAGCTTGCAAAAGAGAAGCAAAAAAACATTGTCGCAAAACTTTATTCCTTAAAGAAAAGACTTAAACTTACTAGCCAAATAAAAGAATCGCAGGGCGAGACCGTAAATTTAAATCAGTCAATTGGAGAAGCTAAATTACGCCTGCAACAAATAGAACCGGTTTTCAACACGCTCAATGAACAACGGCAGGAATTTGCGATAAAAGCCACAGAGCAGCTTTTTCCTATTGTAATAGAAGAACAACGACAGTTGAAAGATAGGCTGATTTCACCCGAAGTTAAAAATGAACTCAACAATGATCTAATAGCCGAAAAAGTTTTACCGAAATTAAAAGAAGTTATCGCCAATGGCAAAATTACACATGAAGAAGCAAAAGAATATATGGACTTGCTCAAAATTAGATTAAGTAAAGGTAATAATACAAACCGCAACGGCATTTCGAAAGAAGAGAAAAAAACTATTGAAGCTACAGAGCACAGGTTGAACTATCTCGATTTCAAATCAAATAACACCCTGCCCGACATCAGCCTTCGTATAGATGATATTACAACAGCGGACGCATATTATGATAAAATATTTGATACGTTACTTCGCCAAGCAACAAAAGAAAAAATAGAACAGCTAAGAGATACTTTCCGAGCCTCATTGGATGGTGAAAATAAAGAGCATTTTGCACGAATAGCCGAAGACATAATAGATGATCCCCCAAAATGGGAAGGAAAATATAGTGAGAAATCTCTTGATTTGAATAAAGTAGATATTGGTTATTTTAAAGATCTTGACGGGCTGGAACGTTGGGCAGTAGTAAAAAAATTCGCCAAATCTACAGACGTAATACCTAAAGAAATTTTTGATCACACGGAAAAAATTATTATTCAAAGATTGTTTGACGAGCAATTATTCCCAGGCGGCTATGAATCCGATGCCGGCAACTCCGCAACTCGAAAGATGGGTCATCTAGATAATACCTATGCCTTGCCTTTAATGCTGCGTCATATTGAAACCTATGGAGCTGGACATACAAGTGTTGCCGTTTTAAACCAAATGCAGCATTTAATAAAAAATGGCTCACCGGACAGTCTTAAAAACCTGCCAGAAAATGAACGCTTAATACTTAAAATTATTGGCGATGAGAATTCATATCTAGGCCGTTTTGAAAAGGATAAGTACAATGTCTGCAATTACGTTAAAAAGCTCGGGGATAGAATATTGCGCCACGAAAAATATACAAAAACGCTGGAATCTGCCGGTATATCTGAAGAAGAACTCAAGAGTTTTTACCACATGTCAAATGAAGGCGATATAACACAGCTCCTAGGACAAATTAATAAAGTAGCTGAAATTACCGACGTTGACAAAAAAACCATCATTGAAGATTATTTTGACGACCTAACCTCTAAGATTTATTTTACTAAAAAAGAAACACCAAATACCATCAAGCAGCTCTCTCAAGAGTTGGAAGTACCGGCAAAAGACATATATGACCGTATTAAAGACAATTTTAGCGTAGAAAGGGTATCTAATTACCCGGAGGCTTTATGGAATCCGGTTGACTCTATAGAGATGCTTAAAGGAATAGCCTCATTAATTGATGTAGATAAAAAGGAGTTAATAGAGCAATATTTTGATCAATTAACCTCCAACATTTCCCTCCAAAAAAAACACTCAGCGAATATCATAAAACAACTCTCTCTTGAATTAGATCGCCCGGCAAAAGAAATTTACGAAAAGGTACAAAACAAGTTTAAATCAGAAAAACAAGGTTATGGATACAATCCTCTTCAATCTCTGGAAATAATAAAAGAAATAGCAACAATAACAGGCATAGATAAAACGGAGTTAATAGAGCAATATTTTAGTCAATTAACCTCTACTCTATATATTGAACAGAAAAATTCAGCAGATATTATAAAACAGCTATCCGTTGAATTAAATCAGCCTGGAGAAAAAATATATGAACGCGTGAAAGATAAATTTAACTCTAGTTCGCTTAATCCTCTTGAATCTTTGGAAATATTAAAAGAAATAGCCGCAGTAATAAACGCAGATAAAAAAGATTTCATCAGGCAACATCTTAGCCAGCTTACCGACAATATTAATTATAAAAGACCCGGCGCAGTTGATATTATAGAAAAAATAAGTGGAGATATTGCTAATCCCCCCGAAAAAACAGTTGAAGAAACCGTCAAAGAAATTACAAAAAATGAGTTTATTAACGCGCTGAAAAAAAACGATTTGTCTCAAGCAAGTATTATTAGAGAAAAATTTGATTTTTTCATATCTTCTCAAGAACTGCTTGACCTAAACAAAGACGTAAAAAATCTGCTTCTGGAAATTCAAAAAATTTCACCGGAGTTTCACGACCAAGCGTTAAAATCACCCGACATAGTCTTTTCTCTTTATTCGATAAAAAATCCTGAAAAGTCGCTAGAAACAGTAAAAGGCAACCCGTTCCTGATAAAGGCGGTATCGGAGAATCCCCGTTATGGCTCAAAGCTCCTTATAAAATATCCTGAATTTGATGAGCCGTCAAAAGAGAATATTAAATTCATGTTTGACTCAAAAAAAGAAGTTCTTGAAAATAACCCCGAAATTGATCCGCAATCAGCCGAATTCAGAAAACTCATGCAAGAAAAACTCAAAAGTTATAAAAAAAATCAGGAAATCCTGAATAAAATGAAAGAGAGGGATATAGATACGGACAAATGGCTCAATTACGATAAAAAGGTTGACTTCGCGCTAAGTTCTGCAGAAAACAAAACAGCCTTTTCAAATATCATCTCGACGCCCATTGACAGAATAAAAGAAACGGTAAGCAGCTATACCGAAAAAATAAGAAAAGTGTTAAAAAGCCGCGAAAAAGAACTTAGAGAACACAAAATTCCTGAAAGTGATGCTACTGAAACAGCAGGGCTTATAAAAAACTGGAAAACGAGCTTATTAAAGCCCAAAACGAAAAGGATGAAAACAAAACAAAAAATATAGAAAAAGCCATTATGAAACATAAGGAAAAAAAGAAGGAAATTCCAGCATGGGATAAAATTATTAAAGATATCAATGCATGTAACAAACACAAAAATAATGTATCGGTAAGTTTTGAAAAAGTAGAGAGAGCTGAGGAAAAATGCAAAGAACTCTACAATATTAAAAGTTCTCCGCCGGAAATTATAGTGGAGGCAAAACGAAATTTAGCGGAAACAAAAAATACCCTCCAGGAAAAATGCAACCTATTACAAAAAAGAACAGACAACTTAAAAAATAATCTTCCTTCTCTTCTTACCAATGCTTTAGGAAAAGAGAGCGCCGGATCCTTAATACATCAAATACAAGAAGGTCTGGAAGAACACTTTATCCATTATAACGCGGATACAACCGAATTGGCTAGTATTTTTTCGGAAAAAACAAACAGAACGAAGGAAAAATTAGAAGGCCGACCTATGGAAATTGGAGTATGGAGCAGGGATACTGAAAATCTTTATGCGGGAAACGAGGCTCCTTGCTGTATCTCCATTGAAAATGCAACCCCGGGACACCCTGAAAAATCCACCATCGCAGATTATCTAACCGATTTGGGGATGCAAATAGTTGAGATTCTGGATAAAGTTACAAAAAGCCCAATTACTGCCTGTTGGTGCTGGCCCGGAGAAGGTGGAGAACTTAAAACTGCCCTCGTTGCCAGCAATATCGAATCAAACACTCTTTATAGCTCAAACTTCTCTGATCAGCTGGCCGATAAATTACTTGCCTACATAAAAGAATATTCAAATAATATCAAAACCGGAAAAGCAGTCCTTGGTATGCAAAATAACGATTTTCCGACAAAAACCAGATTGGATAAAATGACTTCTGATAATACGACGTATACAAAAATTGGCGGTTGCAATAGAAAAGAAGGCTACCATTTTGAAGCCCAAAACAAAGAAGTAAAAGTTATTTAATTTTCACAGCCCAGCGGTTTTACCGACCGGCCCCATGAGGTGAATATGAAGATGCGGGACGATCTGCGCTCCTCCGCCGTTAATCACAAGACGGAATCCCTTATCCTTAAGTCCCTCCCTCGCGACCATCTTCTGTGCCACAATAAAAAGCTTGGAGAAAAGGGACGCATCCTCAACCCCTGCGAAATCATCAATATGCTTTTTGGGAACTATCAAAAGATGCACCGACTTTATGGGATGAATATCCGGAAAAACCATCACATCCCCGTCTTCATACAAAAGTTTTGTCGGAATTTGCTTGTCTTTGATTTTACAAAAAATACACTCCGCCATAAATTTCTAATTACTAACTCACCTTACGCAAAATATTATTGTTCGAGCGCAGCGTTAGCGGAGTCGAGAACTTCTCGATGCGGGCTATCGCCCTTACTCGAAGAATAAACTGCGTAACATGAGTTACTAAATTTTTTCCAACACCTTTATTATATCATCCAGTCCCAATTTTGTCGGTTTCATTTTTGGATTTTTCGGCGTACCGTTCAAAAGCATTTTCCCCGAAACATGCAGGAACCACGTCGCGTCCGGATCAATTTTCTTCAACTGTTCATACGCAAGAGTCAGATCAGCGCCTTTGCTCCCGTTATCAGGCAATGTCTTTATCCGTACATAACCCTTCCGCGGATCCTTCCGTACCACTACTACGTAACCCATTTTTTGCGCCAGCTTCAGAACTGTATCATTTATCGTCTCAAATCCTATTGCTTTTCCAAATCTTGTAATAAATTGCCTCCCCTTCTCTATCTCTTTCTCAGCCCAAATCCTATTCTCAAATTCGATAACTTCAGCATTAAAACAAGTGATCCCGAATTCAACGTAAAAATTATCTTGATCTGGTCTCTCATATTTAATGCCGTCCATTAGACCGAGAAGA
>JAHIGH010000133.1 GCA_018900295.1 Patescibacteria group bacterium
AGGAGCAGGGATATTGCTGAGGTAGAGAATCTTCATATTGCCCCTACCATCGCCCTCGCCGATTATCTCATCACAAACGAATCCACTCTCGAAGACCTTAATCAGCAACTGGAAACATTTTTACAAAAAATAACTAAAAATAAAAACACCTAAACGTTTACAATCTTTTATTTTTGAGTTGTATTTTTGAGATTCGAGATTTACGATTTGAGTTTTTTTAATATGATTCCTATAAAAACTCCCGAACAAATAAAGATCATGTCCCATGGCGGCCGGATCCTCTCGGAGGTATTATTTGAAGTATTGGAGCATGCGGTGCCTGGCGTTACCGAAATAGAATTTGACCTGATGGCGGAAAAATTGATCCGTGAGCGGGGAGGCGAGCCCGGTTTCATGCGGGTCCGGGGCTATCGTCATGCCACTTGTATGTCAACCAATGACATTGTCGTTCATGGCATTCCCGGCGATTATGCACTCAAAGAAGGAGACGTAATCGGAATCGACTGTGGAGTTTATTATAAAGGGTTCCATACCGACATGTCAGAAAGCATTCGGATCCAAAATAGCAAACCTAAGTTTTTTACAGGAAATGAAACAGCAGATGATGGCATTGATAAATTTCTCTCAATTGGCAAAAAGGCTCTAAATGAAGCAATAAAAGTAGCCGTTGCTGGTAATCGCGTCGGCCAGATATCAAAAACCATCCAGGATATTGTCGAACACAATGCCGGTTACGGAGTCGTCAGAAGTTTAATCGGTCACGGCGTAGGGCGCGAGTTGCACGAAGAGCCGGAAGTTCCCGGTTTTTTCGTAGGAGACATAAAACACACTCCGCTTCTCAAAGAAGGCATGACGATTGCTGTTGAAATCATTTATAACATGGGTACGCCGCAGGTTGCCGTGGACAAAGACGGCTGGACAATTCGCACCAAAGATGGAAAATTAGCCGGCCTTTTCGAGCGCTCTATTGCCGTAACCCAAGGCAGCCCGTTAATTCTAACAAAATAGCCTTTGAATTTTGCCTGTAATTTGTATATAATAGTGAACACGTAATTGCTCTATTGAACGTATTTTGTTATAATGCTTCAATGGCTCATCAAGGCTCTTTCGAAAAAGATGGAATTGTAAAGGAAGCTCTGCCTAATACATTATTTCGGGTTCAGCTTGAAGACGGGACACTTGTTATCTGTCATCTTTCGGGCAAAATGAGAATGCATTTTATAAAAATTTTACCGGGAGACAAGGTAAGGATTGAAATGACACCATATGATCAGGGAAGAGGCAGGATAACATTCCGTTACAAATAGAAAGGAAACTATGAAAGTACAAGCAAGTGTAAAGAAAAGATGTATGAAATGTAAAATAATCAGGCGCAAAGGTGTGGTTCGCGTCACCTGTGAAAATCCGCGACACAAGCAAAGACAAGGATAAAATTATGCGTATTGCAGGAGTTAATATACCGGACGATAAAAGAATAGATATTGCGCTTAGCTATATTTATGGAATAGGCAGGAATAATGCTGTGGATGTATTGGCAAAGGCCAATATAGATGCCGCCAAGCGTACCAAAACGCTGACAGAAGAGGAAGTAAAGCGGATTACGGGTGAGCTGGCTAAGCACAAACTCGAAGGAGATTTAAGAACAGACATAGCAACCAATATTAGGAGACTCAAAGAAACAGGTGCGTATAGAGGAATAAGGCATAGCCGTGGTCTACCTGTTCGCGGACAACGGACTCGTTCCAATGCACGTACCAAGAGAGGCAAAAGAGTGACAATCGGGGCAATCAAGAAAGAGATCATGGCAAAGACAGATTCAGCGCAAAGAACAAAAGCAGCTGGAAAATGACCCGGCGAAGACGGGTCATCCTGAGCGAAGCCGAAGGATCTATATAATATGGCACAAAAAATAATAAAAAAAACAATAGTCAAGAAGAAAATAAACGAGAATCATTACACACAGCACGGAAGAATATATATTACTTCTACATTTAATAATACCTTAATTACCATAACGAATGACAAAGGCGATACTCTCGGCTGGAGTTCATCCGGTCATAGAGGTTTTAAAGGAACACGCAAATCCACACCTTATGCAGCCTCCTTAGCAGTTGAAGATGTCGCTAGAAAACTCATTGGAAAAGGTCTTAAGACAGTGGACGTCTTTGTCAAAGGACCTGGGGCTGGCCGGGATTCATCGCTTCGAGCGATTAAATCTTCAGGACTATCAATTATATCTATAGCTGACATTACGCCTATTCCTCACAACGGCCCAAGGGCCAAGAAAAAGAGGAGGGTTTAATAAGATGTAGGATATAAGATGCAAGATGTAGGAAGAAATCAATTTCTCTTAAGTCTTATATCTTAAGTCTTAAGTCTAAAAGTATGGCAAGATATACAGGACCAAAACACAAATTAGCAAGAAGAGAAGGAATAAATATAATTGAAAAAAATTCAGCAAGTCTATTGCGGCGTCTTAATGTTCCGCCAGGTCTGCATAGTAAAAGAAATAAAAGAAGGCTCTCGGAATTCGGACAGCAACTACGTGAGAAGCAAAAGGCAAAAGCAGTCTACGGCTTGCTCGAAAAGCAGCTAAAAAGATTAGTTACTACGGTTACCAAACAAAAAGGAGATACGGAGAAATTACTCCTTGCTCTTCTTGAAAGAAGATTAGACAATATTGTATACAGATTGGGTTTTGCTAAAAGCAGATTTATGTCCAGACAATTAGTTTCTCATGGACATATTTTGGTAAACAATAAAAAATTAACTATCCCTTCATATGAAGTAAAAGAAGGAGACGTAATTACTTTGGGAGGAAAAATGCAAAAAAACGCCCTGGTAATAAAAACAATAGAAGACACAAAAGAAATAGTACCATTTCTTGAAAAAAAAGGAGCAGCAGGAAAATTGGTAAGATTACCATCCCCGGATGATATCAAGGCCCCTTTTAGCACAAGACAAATTATTGAATATTATTCGCGTTAATGATACAATACATAACATTGCGCTATGGAAGATTTAAATTTTAAAGTAAAAGAAGTAACAATTTCTCCAGACTATGGAGAATTTATTGTTGAACCATTGCATCCGGGTTACGGGCATACGATGGGAAATGCGCTTCGAAGGGTATTATATACATCAATTCCTGGTAGCGCGATAACTTCGGTCCGTATAAGTGGCGTAAAGCATAAATTTTCAACACTCAAAGGTCTTAAAGAAAATATAGTTGACTTACTTCTTAATCTTAAAGAAGTAACCTTTAGTCTTAATGAGAGCAAGCCAAGCGTAATAGTAAAGTTATCTGTAAAAGGCGCTGGACAAATTACGGCAAACGATCTTAAATTATCCGACGGAATTGAAGTTGTCAATAAAGATCAATATATTGGTTCTCTTTCCGGTGACAATGCCAAGTTAGATATTGAGATGACAGTTGAAAGAGGATTTGGGTATTCACTAGCTGAAGAAAGAAAAGCCGGTACTTTAGGTGTTATTACAACTGATGCAGTATTCACGCCGGTTCGTAGAGTCAATTATAATGTTGTCGCAACACGCGTCGGAAGACAAACCAATCTCGACAAGCTTATCCTTAAAATTTGGACCAACGGTACAATTAGTCCTCGTGGAGCCATCAATCAAGCGGCCAAAATTTTAGCTTCCTATTTTTCGCAAATCTACGAACCAAAATCTACGGAAGCATCTCCTTCTGTTGATTCCAAAACTCCAAATTCCGGAGTCCCGGAAGGGTTATTGAAAATGACGATCGACGAACTTGATCTTCCGACCCGTATTTATAACAGTCTTCGTAATGGCGGGATAGAGATTGTAGAGCAACTAATTAATACGCCTAGAAAAGAACTAATTTCCATGCGGAATATGGGCGGGAAATCAATAGCTGCTATTGAAGAGAAACTTCAGGAGAAAAACATTGTCTTGCCGAGCGCATAGACCCCTCTCACCTTTATGAGAAAAAATGTATTTGGTAGACAATTGAAAAGGACGAGAAATGAAAGAAAAGCGCTTTTTAAAAGCTTATTAACCTCATTGGTATTGTACGAACGAATTCAGACAACCGAAGCTAAAGCAAAAGCTATAAAAGGTGATGCTGACAAACTCATTACCAAAGCCAAAAAAGGCGGTCTTCATGCTTATCGTTTACTGGAACCTGATTTGGCAACTATTGCAGTCAAAAAACTTCTGAGTACAATCGCGCCACGGTTTACAAATCGCCAAGGAGGTTATACAAGAATTATAAGGGTTGGAAGAAGACTCAAGGATAATGCACCTCAAGTCATCCTTGAATGGACTGAAAAAGCTTTAATAGTTCCGGCAATTCAAGAAAAGCAGGAAATAAAAAAAAGAGACAAAATCAACAAAAATTCCAAAGAAAAAAATCATGGCAAAAGCTGAAAGTAAACAAAAATGAATCAAGGACTTACGCAATCAACAAAAGC
>JAHIGH010000134.1 GCA_018900295.1 Patescibacteria group bacterium
AGAAGAAAACTTTTACCGGCAACTTCATTCTATAGGGAATGGTTTTGACTGGAGGCACAAAGTTGAGACATATGATCCGTATTATTATAGATGGACACAGTGGTTATTTATTCAGTTATTTAAGGCGGGTTTGGCTTACCGCAAGAAAGCTCCGGTTAATTTTTGTCCTTCCTGTAAGACTGTGCTCGCGGATGAGCAAGCGATAGAAAAGTCGAAAGTCATCAAGTCTTCAAGTCATCAAGCAGAAAGTCTTCAAGTTAAAGAAGCTATTTTAGAAGAAAAAGTGAAAGTTTGTGAGCGGTGTGATTCGCCGATTGAAAAAAGGGAGTTGGAACAGTGGTTTTTCCGGATTACGAAGTACGCGGACCGGTTGCTTACTAATATTGAGAAATTGAATTGGACGGAGAAGGTAAAGATCGCCCAGAGAAATTGGATCGGGAAGAAGATGGGAATAAGTATTACATACCCTGTCATTGCGAGCGAGAGCGAAGCAATCCCGTTGGGATCTCATATAATGCAGGGGATTGCCACGTCGGTCGCCTCCGGGCGACCTCCTCGCAATGACAATTATTCTATTACTGTTTTTACTACGCGGCCGGATACGAATTTTGGCGCGACTTTCATTGCTTTAGCTCCTGAGCATGAGTTGATTACTAGAATCAAGAATTCCCCCAAGGGGACTAGCTTCAACGGAAGCGGCGTAGAATTAAGAATTAAGGAGGAATATAGGAATAGTATTATTGAATATGTTGAGGAGGTTAAGGGTAAGTCTGAAATTGAGAGGCAGGCTGAAGGAAGAGAGAAGACGGGGGTATTTACCGGATTGTATGCTATTAATCAACTGACGGGGTTCCGGATGCCGGTATGGGTGTCGGATTTTGTGCTTAGCGGGTTTGGTACAGGAGCATTGGTTGGAGTACCCGGACACGATAAGCGGGATTTTGAGTTTGCGCAGAAGTTTGGCCTTGAGATAAAGCGGGTTGTTACCGGCAAAGACGGAGATACTTCATCAATTACCCGAGTAGAACAGGTTCAGGAAGAAGAGGGGGTAATGGTTAATTCAGGATTTTTGGATGGGATGAATATCCATGAAGCGACAGAGAAGATGATGGATTATATGGAGGAGAAGGGGTGGGGCAAACGAGAAGTGGCCTATCATCTTCGGGATTGGCTTATTTCGAGACAAAGATATTGGGGGCCGCCCATTCCCATGGTGTATTGTGAGGTTTGTGCTTCGAGCGGTGATTCCTGGTTTACTACCAGCGAGGTGAAAGAGCAGCAAAGATCAAAGATCCCTCCTTCGTCCCCCTTCGCCAAGGCTTCGGCGGGACTTCGAAGGGCAGGCAAAGATCAAAGATCAAAAATAATTGAAAATTCCGCGCATGAAATGCGTGGCTGGTATCCGGTGGAGGAGGAAGATTTACCGGTGGAGTTGCCTTATATTAAGGATTTTAAGCCTCTTGGAACCGGCAATTCTCCTCTTGCAAATCACCCGGAGTTTTATGAGACGAGGTGTTCGCTCGGGCATAAAGCTAAGAGAGAAACAGATGTGTCGGATACGTTCCTGGATTCCAGTTGGTATTTTTTGCGTTATACATCAACCGGACGTGATAATGCAGCCTTTGACAAGAAGTTAGTCGAGAAGTGGCTGCCGGTTAATATGTATATCGGCGGGGCGGAGCATTCTGTGCTGCATTTGTTGTACGCGAGATTTGTGACGATGGTTTTGTATGATTTGGGGTATATAAATTTTGAGGAGCCATTCGCGAGGTTTTACGCGCACGGGCTTATTGTCAAGGACGGAGCGAAGATGAGTAAGAGCCGTGGAAATGTGATAAACCCTGATGAATATATCAGAAAATTCGGGGCTGATACTTTGCGCATGTATTTGCATTTTTTGGGACCATTTGACAAAGGCGGAGATTTTCGGGATACCGGGATTGAGGGAATGAGTCGCTTTCTGAAACGTGTTTATAATTTGTTTCAGAAAGAATTTTCAATTTTTAATTTTCAATTTTCAATTTCAGAGGAGAGTTTGAGAATGATGCATGGGACGATAGCGGGGGTGACTGAGGATATGGAAAATTTGCGCTACAATACGGCGATTGCAAAACTTATGAGTTACTATAATTTTTTGGTCAAACAGGAGTCTGTTAGTACGGAGGAGGCGAGTGTGTACTTGCGACTATTGGCCCCTTTTGCGCCGTACTTGACGGAAGAGTTATGGCAAAATAGACGTAAGATTGAAGACGTACGACTTAAGAAGAATATAAATAAAATTTTTTCTTCTATTCATTTAGAGGCTTGGCCAAATTTTGATCCTCAATTTATCCAGGAAGATACAGTGACGATTGCGGTACAGGTTAATGGTAAAATGAGGGAGATGATAAAATGTCAAATGTCAAATGTCCCCACTTCGTCCCCCTTCGCCAAGGTTTCGGCGGGACTTCGCGGGGCAAGCAAAGATCAAAAATATGTGGAGGAAATGGCCAAAAAAAGTGGGAAGGTGAGTAAGTATTTGGAGGGGAGAAAGATATTCAAGGTGATATATGTGCAGGGGAAGGTGATTAATTTTGTGGTGGAGTGATATTAAATATTTGAGGATTTGTGATTATGAATATGGAAAATCAAAATCTACAAGATAAATATTTTCCTGTTATAAAACAGTATTTGGCTCCTTTAGTTTTAGGTTTTCTTGGTTTGATGTTCTTAGGTTATGGTTTGATCGGGTATTTTTATGGAAAGAAAGATAAACCCGATATTCTTTTTGAAGCCGCTTCCACGTCTGCGTCAAGCGTAGTTGATGTGAGTGCGGCTGATTCTGTAAAGAATAAACAAGAGAAGTTGATTGTTGTGGATATTGAAGGCGCGGTGGAGAAGCCCGGAGTGTATAAGCTCGCGTCAGACAGCAGGATTCAGGATGCGTTAATTGCTGCAGGAGGATTGAGTAAGGGCGCGGACCGTGAGCTCGTGAGTAAGAGTGTTAATTTGGCGATTAAATTGGTTGACGGAATGAAGGTATATATACCCGTGGTGGGAGAGAAACCCCCTCAGTCCCCCTTGTCAGGGGGAGGGATGTCAGGGGATGTGAGTGGATTGGTGAATATTAATTCAGCATCAGTACATGAGTTAGATGGTTTGCCCGGAATAGGCGAGGTGACTGCTGATAAAATCATCAATAACAGGCCTTATGAAAGAATTGAGGCTTTGGTTGAGAAGAAAATCGTTGGACAGAAGGTGTTTGAGCAGATAAAAGAGAAAATTGTGGCACAGTAGCGTGGGTGTCATTGCGAGCGACCCCGCTTAGCGGGGGAGCGCGGGCAATCCCGTTGTTGATAGAGATTGCTTCGTCGCCCACTATCGTGGTGCTCCTCGCAATGACAATTTTTGGATATGTTTTTTTTCTTCTATGCCCAGATTTATATTGATAATTGTTTTTCTTCTTTCGCTTCTGGGGCTGCGGTTTTGGGTTTACTATAGGGACTTGCCTGAATATAAGAATGGGGACAAGGCACACTTTGTTACGACACTAAAGAGTGAGCCTGAGGTTCGCGGGGGCAGGCAAAGTTTCATTGTAACGGATGACAAGGGAGTAAAGATTAGCATACTAAGCGGTGGAGTGCTACCGTATCATTACGGTGATAGGCTTTTCATAGATGGTTTTTTCACAGTAAAGCATGGGCGCTATTTCATCTATTATCCCAGTATCCAAACTATTAATTCTGATCATAATTATTTAACACAACTTAATACTTACATTAAGAACAGTTCAAAAAATCTTATCAATAGCTCTATTCCGCCGGTTTCATCATCTTTGCTTCTAGGTATAGTTTTTGGCGGGAGACAGGGGATACAAGCGGAGTTTATGGAAAAACTGCGAACTAGCGGAGTAATTCATGTTATCGCGGCGTCCGGAATGAATGTGACACTTGTCGCGGCAGCGCTGGTATCTCTTTTTGGAAGAATAATGAAGAGACAGTATGTTTTACTCGTGTCTATGTTGGGAATTGTGTTCTATGCATTTTTGGCAGGATTTGAACCTTCCATTGTCCGCGCAACAGTGATGGCAGTTATTGGTTTCGGCGCGGGTTTATTAGGGAGACAGTATTTTGCGCTATTGGCTCTTTTTGTTACAGGATATATTATGCTTTTTTATGATCCATCAAATATTTTTGATATTGGTTTTCAATTATCTTTTTTGTCAACGATGGGTATTTTGGAAATAAAACCTCTTTTCCCTTTACAAAAATATTTTTTGTTTGAGGATATAGGCACTACAATTTCTGCTCAATTGGCAACTCTCCCAATATTATTAAGTGTTTTCGGGCAATATGGTTTATTGTCTATTCTTGTGAATGCATGTGTGTTATGGACTGTTCCATATCTTATGATTTTTGGCGCTTTAGGTGTAGTCGGGGGATTGATTTTTGTTCCTTTGGGACGATTTTTTATTTGGTTGAGCTTCCCCTTTCTTCTTTATTTTGAAAAGATAGTTTCTTTTTTTGCTGATTTACATTGGGTATGGGAA
>JAHIGH010000135.1 GCA_018900295.1 Patescibacteria group bacterium
AGAAAATAAATTCCAAATCATGCCTGAATATGCTATACTTACTCTGTAATTTGCAATTTATTACTTGGTGGTTGTAGCTCAATGGTTAGAGCATCAGGTTGTGGACCTGACGGTTGCCGGTTCGACTCCGGTCAGCCACCCTCATCTGCCACCCTCCGTGTGAAATAGCTCTGCCTGCCGGCAGGCAGGTTTGCACCTATTCCTTAGTGCCCGCCACCTTCCATTTGCCTCACGTTCACACTTGGTTTTCTTTATCAGACATTTGTTGATATAAATGTATCTGATCCATCAGAATTATTCACAATCAATTCGAAGGTCTCTATCATATCCAAATAAAGCTACAAGGTCTTCGCTAAATTTAACAATACTATTGGCATTTAAACATGCTTCGACATAAAGTCCGGAATTTGATATTTGCTTAGGGTTTATGAGTAAATCTTTATTTCTGGAAAAATAAACTCCTTTTTTCCACCTAACAGAGCTTGTTTTCTGCTCAAACTCTGATTTATACTCATCAAATAAATAACTACATGTTTCAATTAGAATATCTTTCCAGGATCTCACTTCTATTTTTTTATTATTAATATAAAAACATCTTGGCTTTTTCCCAGTATATAAAACAGAAATATACTCACGGGCACTTTTAATATTAGTAGGTAATGATTTTTCCGCATTTGTATTTTCAATATATTTTTTTACTCCACTCAATAAAAGCTGGCTATTATTATCATTTAAAAATTCTACTATCTTCTCATCGGATGCTCTATAACCACATAATTTTTCATTTGTATCATTAATCAATTCTATGAGAGATTTATCTGTCTCCTGAATCAAATTATTCCAGGCCTTTGGGAGAGATAAGGCGATGGTATGATCTTTCTGGTTACTTTTATATAAAGTTTTTGCCGTTTCTATGGCTTTTTCCGATATCACATTATCTTTGGCAAGAAAATTAATAAAGTTAGATGTGATCTCCATTTCTTTTTGTTGAAAAATATCAATGGAAAAAAACTTTCTTTCTTGCCAACTCCCTGGATTTAATGGCAAATAAAACCACCAAGACAAACCATTTGTTAGAATGGCAAGCTCTATTCCTTCATGGAAAGCATAAGTTAAAAGCTGCTCCTGATGAATTTCCAAATTTTCGTCAATTTTTTTTACTTCAATAAAAACCTTATTTTTTGAATAGTATCTCAACGAATAATCAACTCTTCTTCCTCCTGTTACATATTCCGGATATACCTCATAATTATCAAAAATATCCCAACCAAGAATATTCAACAATCTTAAAATAATGGAGTTTTTTGTAGCGTCCTCACTAATAGCTGATAACTTTTTAGATTTAATATCAGAAATAAATTTTTTTATTTGATCTTCCATAAATATATTTATTTTATTAAAAACACCTCCTTCAACCTTGGTGAGCGTTGTATATCTAATAGTTAATAACTTATTATTGCTGAGTTTATTATACCACGGCAATATTATATAACATACATTCACGAGTTCTAGAAACATTCGCAATCATCTATGAGTAATTTAACGGGAGAAAACAAATTATACAAACACTAAGCGATATTACACCTATATCTAAATACAAGCATTTCCATTCCCCAGCAGGACTTGATATTTTCTGTTAGACCATAAATAAGGCAGCGCGTCTTTTTGCTCTTGCGATGCTTTAGTGGAAAGCATAAGTCTTATGTTTCTAATTAATGAATTTTGTGATTTTTGATAGGCTTCCCTAGCGCTGTTCCCTTTTATCAAGGAAATAGGTATAAGATTAGATGACAAAAGAAATAACTAAATCATCAGAAGAAGCTTTCACACGAGCATATGCCAGCTTTTTCATTTCTTCAAGTTCTTTATCTAATGTGCGGTCTATTTTTTGGTAATTTGACATCTTGATAATTTTTCTATAAACATTTATCTAAAATTGATTGCCTATATCTTTCAATGCAATATTTTTTCAAATTTGACCATTAGTATAACTTTATTCCATCTCATTTTGCAAGTCGTCCTGTGTTGGAAGTTTTTGAATATTGTGTAATAAAATAATCAGGTGATAATTACGAAATCTACTCCGTATACAAAAGAAGAAATCAAAAATTTGCGGGAAGTATTTTATACTTATATCAAAATAGTAATTGACCACCACCCCCTAAAAATTTTTAATTAACGTAAGACGTCCTGCTATCTTTTTTTTATTACCCAAAGTGGGGGAGAGCCGGATAGATTTTCAAGGCAGTGGTTAAACACTTAACTTTTTATAGAAAACTGTAAAGTATAGAGGGCTATATTATTTCAAGAGGTTTTTGTTTATAGCTGGTAATTAATAGTCTTTTTTATCTGCCACCCTTATCTGCCACCCTCCATGCGAAATAGCCCTGCCCGCGCTCCGTCGCTGAAGCTCTGGCGCGTAAGAGACCGGCAGGCAGGTTTGCACCTCTTTACTTTACGAACTTTATAACTTTATTGACCGCCACCTTCCATTTGGTTTAGCCAAATTTGAGGTTATTATCATACAAGCCAGAGGGGGCGAATAGTCTTCCTATGCAGTCGTGTATTTTGAAGAATATTCTTTAACTAATTCAAGCTGCATTTCATTAGATCCCTTAACCGCACTCTTGATTATTCTTTTCTTTTCCACAGAAGACAATTCGAAAAAATTCTTTCCCCGTGATTTCTTTTTAAAGATATTTGTTATTTTCATGTTAGTAAAAGACTTAGCTCCTCCATAGTATACTTTATGTCTATATAATTTTCAACTTTATCGATCTTAAATTGTGTTTTTTCAAGCTTATTTTCGAAGTTTTTTATTACTAAATTTAACTCGATTGCTTTTCCAAACTCTTGTTTTATTTTATTTACATTATCTCTAGCTGCAAAGAATGAATTAATGAACATAGCTTTAGATACGTGTCTTTTTTCTTTAACTTCTCTTATTTTAGTAAATTCCCATGCAACTTTAGGCTCTTGATATAAATAAAATATTCCAACGCTTCTATCTCTATGCAAGGATCTTTCTACATTATCTTTTGATATTTTGTAGTCAGAGAAAGTTCCGTCCATTATTGCATTCTGATGATGGTTTTGAATGTAATCAAATAATTTCTCCACTCCTATAGCTGCAGCACCCTGAACTTTATAAGCATTTTGTCCAGTGTATCCCGGAATTAAATCTCTAATTTCATCCGCATCAATTCTAACAATTTTTGTACCGGGATCATAATCTTTAATAAAGCTTTTTGAAAATTCTGTTTTTCCTGCTCCCGGAGAACCGGCCATAAAGATTGTAAAAGGATTACTAACTCCGGGATAAACATTCAGATTTGCAAATTTATCAATTATGACCCTCTTGTTTTGCCTTACCCATTCTTTTGCTTGTTCTTCTATGTTAGCAGTATCGTCTGACATTTCTTTATTATATCATCGAGTAAGTTTTTATAAATACATTACATCGCGAGCCCTAGAAATACCCGTGACTCCATAAAAGTTTTTTTGTTTACAACTAAAGGCTAACATAATTTTTTATCGTTTATGAAAAGAGTTCTTATAAGCAGGGTTTATGGTCAAGATACTGGTTGACAAATGGCTATATATGGTATAAAATAGCCTTAATATGGCACAAACGATACGTCTTACGGTCACTCCGGATTTAGAAAAAGCTCTCCAAATCTTACGTAAATCAACTTTAGGTACGTTAAATACTACAGAACTTATCAAAATGGCTGTTGGTAGTTTTGCAAAGATGAAAAGCAGTGATTTGAGTCCACAGGAAATGGATGTTTTATCATCACAGTTATTTTATCAGTGGTCTAAAGATGATGAAACTCAGAATATAAATAATATTGCACATCCTGAAAAACTGAAGCCTTTTACCCCTAAGCCTTACGTACGAACTAGTTAGTGTTACATTTGCAAATGATTCAAATAAAGGAAAACCCCGTCCGGGATTCGTTATTTCACCAGCATTCGGTAATTATCAACAAGTAATAGTTGCATACGTTACAACCCAATTAAATGAGATACTTGATACGGATATTCTACTTGACCCGGCACAAACAAACTTTTCTTCAACCGGGCTCGTACAAAAGTCACTTATAAAACTTCATAGACTCGGTACTTTTCAACCCACGGCATTAAAGGAGGGACAAGGATTTTTGCCAAATGAAACTATTCAAGAACTAAAGGAAAAGTTAATGAGGGTTTTTCAGCTAAAATAATATTTTTTTCAGTTCACGATATTTATTCATTACTTACCTTACGCACTCTTGTCATTCCGAGCGAGGAACGAGTCGAGGAATCTCACGCCACAAAGCTGGATAAACAAAAAATTATTAATTATCTTCCGCAACTTAGATTAAGCAAAAAATCTGCTCATTACTGGTCAATTTATTTATCCTAAATATATGAAATTTTATATAGAAACAATTCCCCAAGCGACAGGTTTAGTTTTAGAAAAACCATTAAAAATTTTATTACCAATATGAAAGTTGAAAATAAAAATTATTCGATAATAGAAGAAAATACAAAAAAATATTGCAGGAATAAATAACGAAAAAAAATAAAAGCGAAAAAAGAAGCTGAGAAAAGAAGAATAAAAGCTGAAGAAAGAAAAGCCAGAAAAACCAAAAAGCAAGCACTTAAAACTCCGTAGACAATTGCATTATAGCTCTCCTTGGCACCTCAAACCAATACGAAGGGCCTTTTGTATCATCTTGCGATGTTGTATTCACAATAATAAGCGTTTCGGATGCCCACCCTGTTGCCTCACTGAAATTATTTCCGGTTTCAAG
>JAHIGH010000136.1 GCA_018900295.1 Patescibacteria group bacterium
TATTTGTTAATTTGTGACTGCATCTCTTCTAATTCTATTCCTGTAGTAGATAATTTACTGGAGGTACCGACCTGTATAATCGAAAGGCTCAGGATGAAGATTATAAAAAAGGTAATTAATAATAAAGGTTTTTTCATAGTTTTAGAGATTGCTTCGTCGCCCACTATCGTGGTGCTCCTCGCAATGACATTTTGTTATTTACTTTTTCTCAAACGCTCTCAACTTTGCGCTTCGGCTTCTTGAATTTTTTTCTACTTCCTCTATACTTGGCCGAATTGGCTTTTTGGTCAGAATTAAACCCTTGCCCTTTTCCTCCCATTCAATAAACTGCTTTTTTACTATTCTATCTTCAAGCGAATGAAACGAGATAACCGCAATTTTTCCTTCTTTTTCAAGTAAATTAAATGCCTGAGGAAGCGCTATTTTCAAGCTATGCAACTCATCGTTGATCGCTATACGCAATGCTTGAAAAATCCTCGCTTCCGCTTCTATTTTTATCTTTCCCGGTACGGAATGACCAATAATTTCCGATAATTCTCCTGTTGTACTGATCGGCCTTATTCTACGGGCGCTGATAATACTGTTAGTAATGGCGCGAGCAAAACGCTCTTCACCCAATTTAGTAAATAACTCATATAGCTCTCCTTTTGTTAATATATTTACCAAGTCTTTCGCTTTGATCTTGAGGCTTGTGTCCATCCGCATATCAAGCGGCCCTTGTTTTTGAAAACTAAAGCCTCTTTCCGGTGTATCAAATTGATGACCCGATACCCCAAGATCAAAAAGTATTCCTGAAACTTTGTCAAACCTATTCTCCTTTGCAATTTTTTCAATCTCTCTAAAATTCCCTTTTACTAATTTTAATTGAAAATTGAAAATTGAAAATTGAAAATTTTCTTTAACATAATCAAGCGCCTCTTGATCACTATCAATTCCCAAAACTTTACCTCCGCGTTTTAAAATCTCGCCCGTGTGTCCGCCGCCGCCTAATGTTGCGTCGATATATTTTTTGCCGGACTGAACATTCAGTAATTCGATTAATTCTTGTAAAAGGACACTTGTATGATATGATCCATTCATTTTAAGTCAAAAATCAAAATGCAAAAGTCAAAAATACAATTCAAAATTAAAAACTGATATAACTTTTAACTTTTTACTTGTGCTTTTGAATTTTGACCTTTAACTTTTGACTTTTATTCTGGCTCTTCCATTGATAACCTCTCTGCAATTGATGTAATATTCTCAGATAATTCTTTTTGATTCTCTTCCCATTTTTCTTTATCCCAAATTTCAACGAATCGTTGAATTCCTGCGAAAATGATGTCGTTTTTAATTCCTGCGAACTTACGCAGAAATTCAGGAATGACAAATCTTCCTTTGTCGTCCAATTCAACATATGTCGCGTTACCGAGTAGAAAACGCTGTAATTCCCTGGTATTTTTATTTGTAAACGGCTTCCCCTCGGTTCCTTCCAATAGCGTTTTCCAATTCTCTTCCGATACGACAATCAAGCAGTTCTCAAATCCTTTCGTGATAATTAGCTTGTCTCCTAATTCGTCCCTAAATTTTTTCGGCAACGCCGCCTGATGTTTCTCGCTAATTTTCCCACCATATTGGCCGATCAGCATAATAGACTACTATTTCCTACTTTGGACTACTTATTTATTTTTACTCTTTTTTAAGGACTTGTCAACAGGGAATAATGTTATTGGGTAGAAATAACGTAAATTTTAAGTTAGAAGAATGTAAAGGGAAAAATAAATAAGCGTTATAAATTGAGTTTGTCCTCTACTTGAAATACTTTGTTGTTGTCTTTGGTGATTTTGAGGAGAATGGTAACGGAATCTACGCCCGAGTCGTAGCGGACAACATTCTTTGAGGCGCTGCCCAAGTCTATCCACGGAGACTCATAACTACTGTCTCCTGATTTAAATTTTACATCTCCTATAATTCCACGCTGAATTTTTGGATCTCCCCCTTCACTTATTTCTTGTTTTGTAGAATCAGCTTCGTAAGTAATCTGATAAGCTACTGCTTTAATACCTGAAAGCTTATCGATTGAAAATTTTACTTGTTTTTTGTTCTGAGAAGCAGTAAGCGTGAGGCCGATATCACCCGGTGAAAGATCCTCAGGGCCATTGTCTATTACGGATTGATTTTTGTCTGCCGGTGGTTTTGAAGCCGATTGCCGCGTGAATAAAAAATAACCTCCACCGAGAATGAAAAGAAGAATAATAACGCCGATGATACTTAGTGTTATTTTATTCTTTGGCATGTGCTTTAGTTTATTTCTGATATAACATCCCAGATTTCCGCCTTCCTCCTTCGCGCAAGGCTTCGGAAGGACAAGGTCGCGGGAATGACATTATATAAAATAAGTTAATTTTATAATATTATTAATAACTTCAGCTGTCAAGTTTGTTGTGGAAGTAGTTAGAAAGATTTTTAATTGGCACTCTTTCTTGTTGGGTTGTGTTGCGGTCGCGGACTGTTACCATGTCGTCTTCGAGTGAATCGAAGTCAACTGTCACACACCATGGCGTGCCGATCTCGTCCTGAGCGAGATAGCGTTTGCCGATATTGCCGCGGTCATCCAAGACTACCATAAAATGTTCTTTCAGGTCATCATAAATTTCTTTGGCTTTTTCAACTAAATTCTCTTTGTTTGCCAGAAGGGGAAAAACAGCAACTTTGTATGGGGCGATCCGCGGGTGGAGCTTTAAAACAACGCGTTTTTCTTCTTCCGTATAGGCATCGACCAATACCATAAGTAGTAATCTGTTAATGCCTACGGCCGGCTCAATGACATGCGGAAGGATCTTTTTTCCCGTATGCGGATCAGTGATCGTCAGGTCTTTTTTGGAGATGTTCATATGCTGTGTCAGATCATAATTGGTGCGGTATGCCAGTCCCCATAATTCTTTAAATCCAAAAGGAAATTTGTATTCCAAATCTTCCGTGCGTTCGCTGTAGAAAGATCTTTCTTCATTTGTATGAACGCGCCAACGCAGGTTTGTCGCCATGACCCTGAGTTCTCTGGTTACAAAGTCCCACATAGTATTTTTCCATTTTTCAAATAATTCGTTCCAGGAGGCGTTATCCGGGTCAAAGAAATATTCAATCTCGCCCTGCTCAAATTCGATTGTGCGAAAGACCGAATTACCCGGTGTTATTTCATTGCGGAAACTTTTGCCCATTTGGGCAATGCCGAAGGGCAGCCTGACTCTCGTGGAATCGACAACATTGCGGAAATTAATAAAGATTCCTTGTGCTGTTTCACCACGTAAGTAACCCATCCCGCCTTCGCCCTCTACAATACCTAGTTGGACGGGAAAAAGAAGATTGAATTTGCGAACAGGTGTCCAATTTCGTTTTTCACAGTTTGGACAAGGGATTTTGAGCTTTTCAACCAATAAACTCAATTCTTCTACGGATAGACCTTCGACTTTGGATTTTGAAACGGCAGATAATATTTTTTTAGAGATTGCTTCGTCGCCCACTATCGTGGTGCTCCTCGCAATGACATCGGCATTGGTTTCAATAAAATTTTCAATCAAGTGGTCGGCGCGCATGCGGGCTTTGCAATTTTTGCAGTCAATCATTGCGTCGGCGAAACCGGCGACGTGTCCGGAGGCTTCCCATATTTTGTGATGAGAAATAAGGCTGGCATCAAGTCCAACCATATCGCTTCGCTTCTGGACGAAATATTTCCACCAGAGATTTTTGATATTGCGTAGGAGTTCTGTCCCCATGGGGCCATAGTCATAAGTGTTTGCAAGGCCGCCGTAAATCTCGGAGCCAGGGTAGATAAATCCGCGGCGTTTGCAGAGAGAAACTATTTTTTCCATGAGGTCATTCTTCTCAGCCATGGAGATATCTTAACATATTAGCACAGCTTTGCGAAGATATCACGGCTTTTTAGTTTGCGTTCTATGATGTTCTCGATAAAATTGTTGGTGTCAAAATCATAAGAGTAAGCATATGGGTTATTCCAGCCCTGCCTGCCGGCAGGCAGGTACCCTAGAATTATTAA
>JAHIGH010000137.1 GCA_018900295.1 Patescibacteria group bacterium
CTTGCTCCCGGGCTTGTCCCAAAAGCGCGTTCCGCTGCCTAAGCGCTTTTGTATAAATATTAATAGCGCTGGAATACTCACTATCTGTCTGTTCAAGCACGTCATCCAGGAACCGCCTTCTCGCGGAAGGACTTCCTATGATAATATCAAGATCCGTAGGAAGGAAAAGAACCGTACTAAATTTACCCGCAAAATTTGCTCTTCGTTTTACAACACCGTTTACGCTGAATTTTTTTTGCGTGTAATCCTGACCATTATTAACAACTACCGCAAGCTCCACATCCTCATTAACGCCTGCCACTGACCCTATAACTCCCTTAACCCTGCTGAATTGTTCGGAAAACCGGATCATTTGGTCATAATTCTCTGCCTTAAAACTCCGGCCGGTAGATAACAAAAAAACCGCTTCAAGCAAATTTGTCTTTCCCGCCGCGTTCGCGCCTGCCACAACATTTATATTTCTATTGAAAGTAAATTCTGATTTTATGTAGTTACGAAAATTTTGAAGAAAAAGGGTCTTAAGAATCATTAGGCGTTGTCATTCCCGCGTAGGCGGGAATCCAAAACATTATTTTATAGATTCGCCAACTGGTAAATAACAAAAAATTATTTACTTAACACGAAAACTTAAATAAAAAATTTTGAATTTTGAGATGTGATTTTGATCTTTGATCTTTGCATTTTGATATTATTCTATCACCGTTCCCAAAAACTCTTCTCCCTTAAAATACTTCTCCATATTTTCAAAATCCTCGCCGCTCATGATAATAACTCTTATACCCAAACCCTCCGCTCGTTTTGCCGCTATCGGATCAAATGGCGCATGCATCCCCGGCGTCCATTCCTCACGGATTATTTTCCGGAAATCACTCCAGGAAATCTTATTTATAGCGCGGGCATCCGGATATACATTCGGATCCTTATCATAAACTTGTTTAATATTACTCAAATTAAGCACAGTCTTCTCACCATAATCATCACATAAAAGTATTGCGCAGTAATCCGTAGACCATCCTGGCTTCCACCCGGCGGCGACAACCACGCTCTCCTGCACTTTTCTGATTATGTCATAATCTTTAATAATATATGGGTGCGCTATATCTCTAAAAATAGTACGCACCAACTGGGCGTTCATCCTGGTCGCATGAATACCAAGCCAATCCAAGTCCTCGGCAGATAGCTCATGCTTTAGAACTTCCCGTCCTGCGTCAATGTAATGCCGCGCCACCGATCCGCCCCCTATAACCAAAAAAAACTGACGCTTTGGGTCGTCAGTCAATTGCTTTCGGATAAACTTATTAAGCTTAGCGAGGTATCCTTCTGCAATTCCTCCGTTTGGGACAATCAGCGAACCGCTAACCGAAATAATGATTCGCTTGCGTCCCGAATTGTTAGTCATACAAAAATAGCACCGGGTGCTGTTACAAAGATAATAACACAACTCGTGGGTAAATACAATTTTTTTATCAACTTTTTACAAACCTCATAAACGCGATTTAAGATCAAAAATTATGTCTTTTTTCAAAGTATCTCGTATACGATCCTTTTGATTTTCCTTTACCAACTCTCCCAACCCATCCAAAATATTATTAGGATTTACATTTTTTTCAATAAATTCAATCAAAAAACTAAAATATTCTTTCATCGTTTTTCCTATCCTCAGCTTTATTATCTCCTCTTCAATATCAAATTGTTTGACGAACATGAAGTGAGCATCGTACAAATCCCTGTTTTGTAATTTTTTCCTGTCGGTTATCGCGCAAAGCTTGTGAGCGAACATATGCCCGGGCGACATTGTCGGAATAGTAAGACCATAAAAATCTTTATTTATATATTTATCAGGATATTCTCTCTTACTTATTTCTATCTTGACTTGCTGTTTCCCTTTTTCATAGCTTCCAAGCCAAAACCAGGTGAAATATTTATTCATCCGGTCATTAATTATTAAATATTTGGTCAAAATATTTATAACCAATTGATCATCAAAATCTTCTGCTAACAAATTAAAATCCAGATCAACCGAGAACCTATCCAGTCCGTAAAACATATAAAGACAAGTGCCGCCTTTTAAAGCCAGCCTGGCCTCTAAATCGGTTGTGGTATAAATATCTTTCAAGATATATTTTAATACCTGTTCGTGTTTTTGCCTGTCTAACATAATGTTATTACCTCCTTCTCCAGTCTTTTATTATTATATATTTTGGATAAAGTAATCAATTTTTCTTTATCAACTCCCCGTAAATTATCAAAAGCAAAACGCGGGAAAAAATAAAGACAATCTGTTATCGTCCGTTCACGATCGGCCATAATATATCTTCCGTTATTCACAAACCCTAATTGACTATAGAAAACCTGCTCTTTTACCCTGTGATAAATATATTCCTGTTCCCCTATTCCGTATTTTTTACTTTTTAAAGCAATAGCATAAATTGTTTTATAATATTGAAAAGTCAACCCGTGTATTTGACTTGCGGTATATAAAGAAATATAAGACAACGGCGACAATTTCTGGGCTATATCAAGAGGCGTATAATCTTCCCCATATGCATAAATTCCTTTATAAATAGGGATCAATCTTTTTTCCCGTAAATAATATTTAATAAGCTCAATCAGTCTTCTTCTTTGCGGAATTTGCCATATAACAGCCAGGTCTCCTATTGTAAAAACCTTTTTCCCTGAAAGCGCCAATTTTTCTATTTTTGAAGAATTATCATCCATAGGGTAGTTTTCCTACCCCAAATAATACCAAATCACACCAAAAATGTCAAATATATAAAATTGTCATTGCGAGGAGAACCACGATAATGGACGACGAAGCAATCTCTCTTGCTTAACAATAAGATTGCCACGCAATACGACTTACGCAAAACGTTTTTTGTCATGCTGAATTTATTTCAGCACCTACTCTTTAATTAACTAACTTAAAATTTCTTAACGCTTTGGAGGGGTTGGTAAGCAAAAATTCGTGTAAATACTCGTTGCCATCAGCAAGTAAGCGCACCTCCAGCCAATACTTTTTTTCATCAAGTTCATAATCAGGATTTTTCCAATTATGCAGATAACTTTGATTATTAAACGCAAAGAAAGAATCTTCTCCAAATTCTTTAATTGCGACGGATATCGCTGCTTGTTCGCCTGCTGGAATAGTATCTCTAGACGGCATTATTATTTCAGGAAAAATAACTTGATTTGTATTGTAGTCTACTGGTTCTTTCGTTGATGACCATCGGGCATCAATTTTAAGAAATTCGCTTTTTGAAGAGTAGTCCTTAAATCGCAACCAAACTCTTGCATTATTTATGGGGGAATTGCCGAACAAAAACTTTTTTAAAAGATTACGCTTGTCATTACTGACAATCAAGTTAATAAACTTATATTGTTTATTAACTTTTGTAAATTCCCTATCATCGCTTAGATGAAAAGATATGTTTGGCTTGATTAAAAGCTCCATAAATCGCGTAAGAAACCAGCCTAAAACAATGCCTATCCACAACTGATAGTTATTCAGAAATTGCTGAACATCTCCAAAGAAATTTGGTTTATTCATTTAAGCTATTTTAACACGCTCATTAAAACACTAAAAGAATTGAGAATAATCAAACCGAAGCAAATTTTTCGCAATTGAATCCCCTCCTCACCACTACTCCTGTTTTTTAACATACTCCGACTCATACAAACGTAAATAAAATATAAGCTCGTCTTGAAGTTTCTCTTTTACAAAAGCTTTTTGCTTATTATCTATAAATTCACCTATTCCGCGAAGAAGTTGATTTTTACTCACATCCCCGACCCTTTTAATTGCCTTTTCCAGAACCACCTCAAGTGAAAGATTGGCTTTCTCCTTTATTATCTCAGTGCTGATATGCCAGTGATTTTTCAGAAAAAACCAAAGATCGAACATATCCCTAGAAGCGAACTCCTTTCTCGTAATAAGCGCCAGGAGTTTGTTGGCTGCCATATCTTCTTTCTTCATCACCAACATTGAAATTCCCAAATAATTCTTTACCTCAAAATGCCCCCTAGCTGAGCGTTTTGAGATTTCGATCTTAAGGGTTCGCTCCCCTTTTTGATAATGCAAAAGATAAAAAAGCGTATACTGTTTTTCTATGGCCTCGGACAAAACACCATATTTTTCAAGAATAGTTTTTACTTTTTCAAAAACTATCTCTTTCTTGTCAGGTGCAAGAAGATCGAAATCCAAATCTACGGAAAAACGCGGCAGATCATAAAAAAGAAACGCTGCTGTCCCGCCTTTAAATCCCAACGCCGTACGAAGCTGCGGATCAGAATAAATCGCCCGTAAAATGTTAATAAAATTACTTCTATGCAAGTCTTTGCTCAGTACCATATTCCTCCTGATAATATTTATAATATTCGTTGATTCTATTAACAAGCGCCTTGCTATTATAAATTGGCACGAGCTCAAAAATTTTATTCCAATTCAATCCTGAAAGATTATCAAAATAATAATCTTTATAGAGAAATACCGCGTCTAGAAAAGCCCGCTCAGGAGAAGCAATAAAGTAACCGCTTCTTTCTTCAATCCCGGATTTATTGAAAAGCGCCGCCTCGCCTATCTGACGGTATGATATTTTATGACCGTCGACAATTAAATCTCTTGAGAGATACGATGCTACAAAAATCGTTTCATAGTACTGAAATACTATCCCCTCTTTCAAAAGGACTGTTTCAAAACTAATGTATGAAGGTGTATAAATTTTATTTGCCAATTCCAGTGGCTCGTACATATTCTTGGCATATATTCCGCGACGGAGATTTTTGAGCTTTCCCGCCTTCACAAAATAATGCAGCCTGCGTCTTAAATTTCCCGGGCTTATTTCTGAAAATAGCTGTGCTATCTCTTCTATCTGAAACACTGTCTGTGGTCTGCTATAAAGCTCCAAAATTAAATCTTTAGTCATAATAAGAACTACCAGTTACACTTATTGTAACCTACAGTTCTTATATTACTCTATTTCCCCAAAAAGTCAAGACTTAAAAAAACACTAATCACCTCTGGCACTTTCCACAATAAAAAGTCCCCCCCGCCCATCGAATTGGCGGGATTTTTTGATATTTGATCTAATAAATTCACAGATTTCCTTCACAAATCTCTCTTTCCCGAATTTCTCCGCTTGTCTCCTGCATACCTCTGGATCAAATTTCATCCCTTCAAACTTTTGTATCGCTTTCTTCAAGCTCTCAACAGTCAACTCATCAAAAAATACTCCGGTCTTGTCTTCTATTACTGTCTCCTTCACCCCTCCTGACTTATATGCAATCACGGGCGTACCGCTGCCCATCGCTTCAACCGGCACAATCCCAAAATCCTCATCCTCCCCCGCAAAAATAAATGCCCTAGATCCCCTCATCAACTCAAATTTTTTCTCATCACCCACCTCCCCCAATAATTCAACTTTCGACTTGAAGACTTGAAGACTTGAAGACTTGAAGACTTTCGACTCGTATCCCGCAAACCCTCTCCCAAATATCTTAAGAGGAACTCTTAATTCATGACACGCCTGGATAATCAAATCCGTATGCTTCGCCCTCGCCAACCTCCCCCCAGTTAAATAGTATTTCTCTTCCTCTTGTTTTTGATCTTTGATTTTTGATTTTTGATTTTCGTTATCCCTATTTAATTCTACAGGCGGATAAATAACAGTTGCTTTCCTACGATAAAATTTCTCTATTCTGGATGCTACTTCTTCCGAATTCGCAATATAGTGATCAACATTCTTCGAAACCTGA
>JAHIGH010000138.1 GCA_018900295.1 Patescibacteria group bacterium
AACTTCCACCGATTCGTCTCCGGAAGCGTTATCAACGATTGTAAGCTCAATGGTATTATCTTCGAACTTTTCGCTAAATTGAGCATATAAGGATTTCACGCAACTAATTGTTAAATCAACCTTTTTGTAATTTAAAGTGATAATGGATAAAATCATAGATAGATTATACCCCTCTGCTTTCAAAATTCAAAATTTATAATGCCTAACGAAGCAATCATTTTAGTAGACTTGGTCTGTTATGGCTTCCTATTCACATTTTGAAAGATCCGGTAGGTATATTCCAATTTATGGCAAAATGATTGCGGAGTGGCATATATCAAATTCAACCGGCATGCTTACGATTGACGGGATTTTAATAAATAGATTAAAACCGAGGATAATATGAAGGCAAAACCGTAGTAAACCAGTCTCTCCGCTGTGAAAAATATCCAAAGATAAAAGAGTGGTATGGCAAGCGCAAAACAAACCAATCCTGCAATTACAAAATATTTCGGGTTTATTTTATAAAATAAAACAGCTAAAATTATTAAAAAAATAATATCCTGAATTTTCATAATTTACGTAACGATAAAGCAACTAACACAAAAACGGTCAATGAAAATGTTATCAGGCTAATTTTTGTCCCTAAATCAACCCAATTTTGAGGTTTGTAGTAAATTTCTAAGGAATAATCACCGTTTTCCGGTAGAACAAAGCTGTTTAAATTAAGATTGGGTGATAGCAGGTAGGGTATAGGAGATAGGGAATCACTTGACCACTTTGGATCAAATGCCTCGGAAAAAACTAACAGGTCGTCTTTGTTCGCATTCTTTATCGAAACTAAATATTTAGTGGGATTAATATAATTGTATGTAATTTTAATATTCTTTGCTGGGCTCCAAAAATGATCTTTAAAATTTGATAATTCAAACACTTTAATTTTACCAAATCCGAGGACTTCCTTTAACCACGTTATTTCCTGAAGTCTAGTTATTGTTTTCTGATATTTAGTATCGTCATATTTTCTGTCTGTAATAAATATTTCTTTTTCCGAATCATATGGAACAATGACATATTTTATCGATGCCTCTTGCAATAATCTCTCTACTCCCCTATCTGAAAACCTATTTAAAAGCTCATCGTCATCGAAAGTATTAAATAATATCCGGGCGGACATCTCCGGATGAGTGTTTGAATAGAACCCGAAGCGTTGCTTTGAAGGAAACCAAAGAGTCCGGAAAAAACTTGGCTGATCATATAAAAACTTTTCCAGTTTTATATAATCCTGCGGAATGGTTGTCTTTTTAAACATTCCCCCGAGTTGTCCAGAAAGCGCAGGACTAATTAAAAATAACAGATAACAAACAACAACCAATAAAAATAAGTTTGAAGCATTAAAAATTTTAGATTTGATTAAGAATTGAAAATTAAAAATTGAAAATTTACTTCTCGACTTTAACCACTCATATATTTTCAGGACGCTAAACGGTATTAAAATGGAATAACTTATTGCTACAAGCGGGTACCATTTGGATGGGTCGCGGAACATGATAAATCCGGGAATATGGCCAAACATCCATAAATATAATTCACCAAAAGGATCATTGGCGCCCTTTGCTAGAAAAGCGCCTATCAAGCCCAACAAGGCAAAGAAGAGAATTACCTTGTTGTCATCAAGTCTTAAAGTCGTCAAGTCATCAAGCTGGCTGGACTTGGTAAATATCTGTTTTCTGTTGTCTGCTGTCTGTTTTCTTTTAATAAACAAGAGCGAAGCATATGCCAGTATCGGAAGTAACAAGAACTCCCATCTCATAAAATAAGTCATACCAAATATATTCTCGGGCCAATTTGGGTGAAGAAGGGATATTGTCTGCTCAAGCTTGGCAAAACTTAAATATTTTACCGCCTCTGTTGTTGAATAAGAGGAACCCAGTGCAACTACGGGATTTTTACCGTATAAAACGGTAGGTATAAGCCAAAAGGAGTGAAGCAAAACAGTTATAATAAACGGAATTAATAAATAAATGATAATTTTATAATTAATTAATTGCGTATTTCGCATTTCGGATTTAATCCGCCATTCGTAATTCGCAATCCGCAATACAATAATGAATAATAAATAAAGACCTACGGCGAACATTGTCACATAAGCAATTCTGGGGTCAACCATTATTTGAGCAGCCAAAACTAAACCCAAAATCACTGAGTGCTTCATCCTTTCTCTAAAATCCGTAATCCGTAATCCGTAATCCGTAATCTTAAGAAATAATGCAAAAATAAGGGGCATTAACGCATAAGCCAGGGCGATAAATATCTCTCCTCCTGCCAT